>CAZKIR010000005.1:23724-24704 GCA_964552835.1 uncultured Bacteroidales bacterium | reverse complement strand
ATCACGGTATCCAGGGACAATTACATGAACCTGGACAAGTATTTTCAGATAGAAGGGCTCTCCTACCGGATAGTACCCATTGAAACACCCCCGGGTGAAATGGAACTGGGGCGGGTAAACACGGGCATGATGTACAGGAATTTAATGGACCGGTTCGTTTGGGGCAATATCCAGGACAGCACGATCTACCTTGACGAAAACAATCGACGGATGCTCTCGAATTTCCGTAATAGCTTTGCCAGGTTGGGCGAAGCTTTACTAATAGAAGGAAAGGCAGATTCGGCCAAAATAGTCCTGGATCGTTGCATTAAATTGATGCCCCACGAGCGGGTTGCGTATAGTTATTTCATGCTGCCCGTGGTAAATTCTTATTTTGCCATCGGGGAAACAGGTAAAGCCAAAGACATCATAGAAAAAATATATCAAAGCCATTCAGGAGAACTTCAATACTTTTTACGCTTATCCCCCGTTGATATAAGAGAACTGGATTACGAGTTCAGGTTACGTTTGCATGTTTTAAACGAATTAACAAGCATTGCCCGGGAACACGGGCAAGAAGAACTAGCCCGGGAAATAAGTTCCACGTTCAACAACTTGTTTAACGATTACACGGGCATAATGCAATAAGAATATGTTTTACGATCACCCCCCCGCGATAGTAACAAAAGTATTTTCCAAGCTGACCTGGAATTACCCCCGGCAGAAGGAGAAAGTATTCCTGAGCTTTGACGATGGCCCCACGCCCGGTATTACAGAAAAAGTCATCGATATTTTGGACAGCTTCAATGCGAAAGCCACCTTTTTTTGTCTTGGCAAAAATGCCGAAAAATATCCCAGCCTGTACCAAGAAATTCTAAAAAAAGGGCATAGCGTGGGCAACCATACCTACAGCCATTTAAACGGTTGGAAAACCAATAACCTGGAATACCTGGCCGATGTAAAACTGGCCGGTACGTTGGTACAATCAAAACTCTTCAGGC
>CAZKIR010000005.1:0-23714 GCA_964552835.1 uncultured Bacteroidales bacterium | reverse complement strand
CGGATTAAACCCTTGCAAGCCCAACTCTTGTCAAACCATTATGAAATAATCCTCTGGGACGTGTTAAGCGGCGATTACAATCCATCCATCCCACCTGATGGGTGCCTGAACAAGGTACTACAATATGGCCAAGAGGGTTCTATTATTGTTTTTCATGATTCAGCAAAGGCTGGCAAAAACGTTTTGTACGCCTTGCCAAGGGTATTAGAGCATTTTTCTGAAAAAGGCTTCAAGTTTCCAGGCATGGTAGCCAAGCTTTAAGAAAAAACTAAACCTTCGGGGGATATTCGCGGGCAGTTTTGCCCTTTCTTCCCGGGAAAAGCATGTCATACAACCAGAATGCCGGCCGTAACAAGTAATAAACAAAAAATAAGGACGGTGGTAATTGGGCCCGTCCCCAATCTTTTTCCAAAATAAGTACCCCCCTTATTACCCTGAAGGCAAATTTCCTGCTGCCCTTCATCCGGATTAGGTTGCGCAACTTCCTTATCCTGCCCCAACCCCGGGAAAGGACTTTTTCTTGATCATCTTTTATAGAATGAAGGGAAGCGCTGTACATTTTTTGGCCAGTCCTGGACAATGGAAAATTACTGGCTTGCCTGGGTATAGGTACCTCGAAAATTTTTTCCATCACCCGAAGCGAGGCCAATACTGTATCCAATACCTTATGTTCGCGTGCCATGGCAAATATTGCGCCCCAGTCCAACTCACGATTTCGTACCAAGCAAGCCACATCGTGTAACCAAAACAACCGGAACCACCCGTGCTGCATGCCATGGACCAGGACATAAAAAACTTGGTGGGAAGCAGATAAAGTTGAGATGGAGTGCCCGTTTAAAATAAAAGGCCGTTGGTGTTTAAACAATTCTCCCGTGGGTATTGGCAGCAGCTCGAAATACCGGTCCAATCGCCAATGAAGCTCGATGGTAACCTTTTTGCCCGGGTGATAATATGAATACGCGTTTTTTTCCTTGATATAAAAACGCTCCAGCCGCTTATTAATCCCCCCCGGAGGGTTAAGCCGGGAGTATCCAAGGGTAATCAAGTACTCATGGATTTTGTCCAGGTAAGCGTTACCGGTCAACAAATCTAAATCATGCGCCTGGCGGTTGGCGAGCCCACCATGAATCTCCAACGCGTGCACCGGGCCTTTAAACACCATGAGGGGAATGTTGGCTTTTTGACAAAACGCGTTGACGCGCAGCAACTCACCGGCATGCGCGAGCATTTGCATGGTATTTTGCCGGTTTAAAACAGAAAGAGGCTCCAAGGGCCCTTCCAACAATGCCGGGAAACTATCTTTTATAGTCCGGTATGCCTGGGGCACGACCCGGTGCCGCCCGGCCAATGACAAAAAAACTGCCCAATCAATATTTTCAGGCACAGCCAGCTTAGGTATAACACTGTTCAAACCCAGTAGTTTGACCAGAAATGCTAATTCGGTAGAAAACGATAAGCCGTTTTTCATTTTCACATGATGTTTTCAATTTGGTACAACAGCACGGAAAGTGCCCCGTGAAAAGCACCAGGGTTCGCCGGGGTTTTGACCTGGCCCCGGTGCAGGTTCCGATCGAGCCAAACCAACAATTTGTCATAATCCAGGTAATGCCTTGAAAGCCTGGCACGGGCATCATGAATAAGTTGCCCCACGTTTTCCTCATCCCCGCGCAGCCTCATGAAAACTGTTGGTACAGTAGCCCCTGTTTTGTCGTTTCGCCACTGGATGGACGGGGGCAAAAGCCCTTGCATGGATTTTCGCAAGATATAACGTCCCCAGCCCCGGCAGTATTTCATTTCATCTGGCAAACCCATGTAAAATTCCATAAGCTTTTTGTCCAACAAGGGATAGGCGTAATCAATGTTCCAAGACCGGGCGGCAATGGCCGACAATTCCAAGCGCTGCGGCACGTGCTGGTGCAATATCCTTTCCAACTGCCGCTCTTTTAGTGACGGGTGGGAAGGGAAACCCTTGCCCAAGAAGAACCTTTCCTGGATATTCCATTCCTTTTCAAAGGCCGGGTCCAGGGCCAAGGCCTTGTACTTTTCAACCAGCCAGGCAGGCTTTTTGCTTTTTTCCTTAAACAAAAAATAAATGCCAGGATATTTTTCCTTCATGGTCAATACCAATGCCCCCAAAGGAATGTTCCACGGCTTATGATAGTTTTTTCTTGCCAGCTCGCGCACGAGCTTACCAAGTTTTCCACGGGCAGCCAACTGGTTCAGGTATCCCGCCCCCTGGTAACTAACCAGCTCGTCGCCCCCGAAACCCGACAAAAGGGTACGGGCGCCCCGGGCAGAAACTTTTTCGTACAACTCGTCAGAAAAACTATGAAAAAACTGCTGGGGGGGGGCATCCTGTAAAAACAAACTCCTTTCCAGGGCCGGTAATATTTTTCGATTTTCTGCCGTGCAGAACACGCTATCTTCTATTTCATGAAATTGCAGGACTTGTTGGATAAAGTCCCGCTCGTCCTGGTAAGGGAAAATTTTTCCCAGTGCATCATCCGGCATAGCATGGGAAAAAGTAACAACCTTGCCCTGGCGGGCAGCCATGGCCGTGACAGAAGAGGAGTCAACCCCTCCACTTAGCTCGCAAGCCACCATAAAGCTACTACGCGTACGGCACTGGACGGCCAAGGAGAGCTTTTCGCGAAAAGCCAGCACGTAATCTTCTTCCTTGGCATAATGAATAGTTGGTGAACGGGACAATTCCCAGTATTTTTGAAGGGTGGCCCCTTTCGAGGAAACCGTGAGGGTATGGCCGGGCAATAGCCGCAACACCCCGTGAAAAGGGGTTTTGTCCTTGGCCGATTTTATCCCGGTCACGGTATTCACGATCCATTCTTCATCAAGGCTTGTCGAAATTCCTTGATAAGGCTTAAGGCCCTTTATTTCAGAAGCAAAGGCAAACATCTTGTCGGACAGGAAATAAAAAAAAGGGCGGCACCCGATGTGATCGCGAGCACAAAAAAATTTACCCTGGCGCCCGTCCCATAAAGCAAAGGCAAAATCGCCCTGCAAATGGTGGGCGCATTCTTCTCCCCATTTAAGGTATGCATGCAAGATAAGCTGGTTGTCTGTTAAAGAAAGCCCTACCCCCTGTTTGTTTAGCTTGTTGACAAGCTCTTGGCGATAATCCAGGCGGGCATCGGCCGTGATAACCAGTGACAAAGACGGGTGCTGCCAGGGCAAGGCCACTTTAGCTTCCCCGAAATTTTGTTGCAGCAAGGCATGGCCCATGGCCACCGGGCCATCTTGCCAAAAACCCGTGTTATCAGGCTGCCAATGACTAATGGCCTGCAAGGAAGCCTGGGTTTCTGTTTTCCCGGCCTGGCCTTCAAAACGGTATATCCCGCAAATAGAGCTCATGAGCTTGGGTGTTTTCAACAAAAGTAAGAAATAAATACATTCGTGGAGGGCTGAAACCAAAAATGCCACCCCGGTCGGGGTGGCATTTTCTGGTTGTCCCGCCAGGGCTCGAACCTGGACTCTTCTGAACCAAAATCAGACGTGTTGCCAATTACACCACGGGACAATATAAATTGGAAAAGTGATGCAAAAGTATAAAAAATTATTCTTTTCACAAGAAGAGGTTGAAAAGAAAAATGAAAGAATAAGCTAAAACACGCCAGAAGCAATGATTGGCAAAAATCACCCCAGGAACTTGAACAAGGTAACCAGCAAAATGATAATGTCAAAACCAACCTTCATGAAGATTAATATCATAATAAAGCGTTTGTCCATGGACCGGTTTACTTTTTTAAAACGTTTGTCAATGAATTCAAAAACTTTGTCCATGTTTTTTTTCCATGTCTTCAAAACATTCGTCCATGAATGGCACGAGCATCCGGATATCTCTTTTTCATGGCCATCTTATTTTCTTGCTTCCCGTGTAACCCGGAAAAGGTCTAGAAAAAACAAATTAGCTTATCCAGATTTATTCCTTGTTCACGTTAAAGCAATATTAATCATGGCTTTATTATAAGCAGAACAAAAATCAACTTTTTATAAAGTAAAAAAAGTTTTGAACCTATTGAAAATATTCCCTAATTTTGTGTAAGTATATTCATTATTTAAAAAGAAAGGAGGTGAAAAAAAAATACTAGAAATTGCTCCTGTACTCATTTAAATCTGAACAATCCAACGGATTACCATAATTTGTTGATTGATTATTTGAAATCTACGCTTTACCCTATTTGCAATTAACATGCAAATTTTGAATAAAAAAACCCCTTCCCGGGAAACATTCTGGCCGAATGAAATGGAAAGGGGTTAAAGCTTAATTAAAAACTTTAAATTTTATAACGATGAAAAAAAAATTATGTTCCAAAAACCTGCCAATATTTATAATGGCTATTGTTTTAATCTTTTCCATAAGTTGTGAAAAAAATTCTCTAGAACTACCTTTAAAGCAACATGATGAAGAAAATTTAGTAGAAAAAAAAGTTTTCGTTAAAAACGGTGTCTTATGTTTTTCAAATTGGGATGCTTTTTATAAAACAAAAAAAGAATTAAGCCGCTTAAAATCAGAAGAACAAAGGCTTGAATGGCAAAGAGCTCTAAGTTTTAATTCTATCGCAGGTTACCGAGCACAAGCGGAAAAAATTATTATTGAAAATATAATAAATTACAAAAAAAATGGGTATACACGACAACAATTCATCAAAGAATTAAAACAAGGCAAAATTGAAGAAATACCTCAAGAAGCAGAATCTCTATTGAAGAAGGGAAGCCTGATCGTAAAAACCAATGAAGATAACAGCAAATCAGTTTGCTTGCCTTTTTCAACAGGTGCCGAACCATGGTTCCTTAATGAAAACTACGCATATGCTATTGGCGATTCACTACACGTGTTTAATAAAGGTAATTGTACTGTTACAACAAATTGGGATATTCTAAAAAACAACGGTAAAACCTTGAAATATCATGAATTAGGCAGGTCCCATTATCAATTAGGCAGTCAGAAATCAACAAGCAATAGCGATTACAAGCTTATAGCTTCTTTACATGCGAGAAGGATAATTTATTGGGCTTATTCAGAAGACGATCCATGGACAATAATAGAATTATTTATTGAATATACCATCCAAAAAAAAGTTTGGTGGTGGTGGGACACGAAAGATTGGTATAACATTAAAGATGGTGGCACATGCAAGTATTTTATTGAACACAACTGGCAAGGTTGGGAAACAGGATATAGTAAAAGATTTCACGACAACTGGGAAACTGATAGCCATCCCTATTATATTATCAGAAGTTGGGCAAGAGATGGGGACTTCCCATGGATAAGAATTAAAGATGCGTTTTTTGAAGCGAAACTCAGCCGGGACGATCTTACAGTTGATTTGCGGCAACGGGAACAAGTCGCCCCAAATGGGCCCATTTTTAATCCCTGTAAATTGCTTAATTACGATGGTGAATATTATGATCGGGATCGTTATATAGACCCGCCGGAATAATATCTACTAAATTACACACGGCTTGTTTAAGCAATAAATAAGCCGTGTGCCTAAACTCATATTTATGATGAAATATTTTGTTTATTTAGCAGTTACCCTTCTCATTTATGCTTGCACTGAAAAAATGGACATGCAAACACCCCCCGTGAAACCGGTACTGGTGGTGAACAGCCTTATAACACCTGACAGCATGTTTTCATGCCGGGTAGGGCAAATCGTTGCCCTTGATGACCAGGGCGACAATGCCGTGACCAATGCCACGATAGAAATAACCGAAACCGAAACGGGCAAACCGGTGGCCAGCTTGCAACATGTAAACAATGGCTATTACCGGGCCATGGACCAGGCCAGGCCCTCCCCGAATACCTCCTATAGCATTCACGTCTCGGCACCAGGCTTTGACTATCCCGCCAGTGCCACCACGAAGGTACCTGACAAAGTTTATCCAGACACGGCTTACCAAATTTTTGATGCCGGGAAGGAAGTAATGGGGCCTAATATTTCCGAAGCATTCAGCAAAATAGTTTTCACCATTAGTGATAATAAGAAAGAGACAAATTATTACGAGGCAATCTATAGTGAGATTACGGTTTATACAAAAATGATGGATCCTTATACAGAGGGATTCGTAAACGATACAACAAAAGAAATAATAGACTATGATTTCGCGGAGTATTCATGTAATGATCCGGTTATCCTAAAAGAAAATATCTTGTCCTCGTCGCCCGATTACTTAATCTTCTCAGATGAGCTTTTTAACGGAAACACACATGAATTTACCATACGGTCAGGAATTATAAGTGTTAATGGAGTTTTCACGATAATTACAGGCAGCAAGGAATATTACAGGTATCGAAAACGCTGGTACCGCCACCGTGAAAGTGTTGGAGTGAACGAGCTTAATCAACATGATGATAGAAGCATAACAAGCCTTATCCAGAAACCCTTGCCCGTAAAAATGTACTCGAACGTGAAAAATGGCTATGGTATTTTTGCCGGGTACAACCAAACTTTCTTATTTAACAAACCGATTTATGGTTTAAACAGTAAAATCAATTTTTTTCCCCGGGCAGGCAGTTTTAACCGAGAAGATTACGGGGTTCCTCATTACGAGGGCTTTTTTGAATGGAGTGATTATAAGTGCCTTTTGGAATACGAGAAAAATATACCGGAATTATCGCGGGATGAAATAGAAGATTTTATATACATCATGGAAAACAGAAATAAACCTGTTATTCCCTACTATTTAAAAAAAGCAATACCTGTCGATACTATTCTAAAAAGGCGTGAAATTGTTGATGAAATAATTGGAATGGACTAACAATCAACAAAAAAACCTCTTCCTCCATGGATACCTTGATAAATGAAATTCTAGCATTTTAAAAGATCATGATATAATGTTAAAAAAAGCTTTCCTTCTATTTTTTTGCACTTTTATTACATTTGAACTAATGGCCCAAACCCGGGTAAACGGCTACGTGACTGATAAAGAAACAGGAGAGCGGCTTATCGGGGCCAACGTGTACGAGGAATCTTTAACCCACGGCACGGTAACCAACCAGTTTGGCTACTTCAGCTTGCGCTTGCCCGACAAGGATAGCCTAACCCTTCATGTATCATACGTGGGTTACCAACATGGCAAAGCACGGATGGATCCCGGGAGAAAAGGAACAATAACCATTGCTTTGTTACCAGGCACACGGCTAGACGAGGTCAAGGTATATGCCGGGCAAGAAGGGGCCACGATTAATACCGCCAAGCTTAGCCGGAAAGAAATCCAACTTCTTCCTTCCCTGGTTGGCCAGCCCGATTTGATGAAAGCCCATCAGATGATGCCAGGGGTAACCGCGGGATCAGAAGGCTCCAATAGCCTGCACGTCCGCGGTGGGAGCCCGGATCAAAACCTGGTCCTGTTGGATGACGTGCCCCTGTATTACGTGAACCACGTGGGCGGGTTTGTTTCGGTATTTGACGAAAACGCTGTAAAGGATGCCCGTTTGCTCAAGGGCGGATTCCCGGCCCGTTACGGGGGGCGCCTCTCGTCAGTGATGGACGTAAGGATGAAAGACGGTAACATGAAAAATTTTGGGGGGGAGATAAACTTGGGCATTGTCAGCTCCAAATTCTTCCTAGAGGGCCCTGTACAAAAAAACAAAACTTCCTTCACCTTCACGGCCCGGCGTAGCATGATGGACCTGGCCATGCGTCCTATCAGCTATTATACCCTCGACAAATCGGGTTTTATCACCTATCCTTTTTATGATTTCAACATGAAAGTGAACCATATCTTCTCCCCTACCGACCGGATTTTTATAAGCGGTTACACGGGTCGCGACAAGGTATTGACAAAAATGGAAAGTTCCACGGGAACCGGGGACTTGGCAAGTTACACCAGGGAAGAAGAGGACAACACCATATACAACATAACCACCCGGATGCAAAACGACTGGGGCAATAGCATGGGCAGCATCCGTTGGAACCACCTGTTCTCGGACGAGCTCTTCAGCAACCTAACCGCCGCCTATACCCAATATGCGTTTAACTCGCTGAACAGCATGGTAAAAACCAATACAGTGATGGACGAGATAGCTGAAAATCTCGAGGACTTGTACCAGGCGAAAATACAAGATGGGATTTTAAAGCTAGACCTTGATTGGTACCCTTCCCCAAGCCATACGATAAAAACCGGTGGAAAGGTGGTTATGCACCGTTTCCATCCCGGGATGAACGAACGCCACTACCACGTGGACACCATGGCCCTTACCGATAGCTTGTCCCAAATCGTGGGCTACCTAGATGGCCAAGACACTACTTATGGCGTGGCACCCTTTAACGCCCTAGAATATGCCATGTACTTGCAAGATAAAATAGAAATCGGGAACTTAACCGTGATCCCTGGCTTGCGGTTTTCCTCATACCATTACAGGACAAACAGCCACCCCTCCTTGCAGGCACGCGTGCGCGCAACTTACCAGTTAACCCCCGTTACCTCCATTACTGGCTCCTACAGCATGATGGCACAATACATGCACATGCTCACGAGCAGCGATGCCGGCATGCCAACCGATAGTTGGGTGCCCTCGATGGAGGGGTTGCCACCGGAAAACGCGTGGCAAACGGTATTTGGTGTATCCCGTGAATTCAAAAAGGCCAAGCTCTCGTTCACGATGGAGGGCTATTACAAGGAAATGGAGGGCCTCATCACGTTCAAACCAGGGGAATCGCTCTCGGAAGTGGCAAAAAACTGGAAAGAGAAAGTAATCACCAATGGCAGGGGGATTTCCTATGGATTAGAGGCTTTATTGAAAAAGTCCCATGGCAAATTTACCGGTTGGCTCGGGTATACCTGGTCAAAAACCAGGCGTTCCTTCCCGGGCGTGGACAATGGCCTGCCTTTCCCTTACAAGTACGATCGCAGGCATGATGTTTCACTGGTGGCCAATTACAAATTTAACAAAAATATTAGCCTATCGGCTTCCTGGGTTTATTACTCGGGTAGCTGGGTATCGATGGGATCGGCCAAGTACCCCTTGCTCATGTTCCATAGCTCCAATTCGAGACAAGCAGCATATCCCCTGGAATCGCCTCATTACGGGGACGAAGACAATAGGTATAGGCACAATATCATGGCATACATGTGGGACGACGCCCTTATCCTGGGCAGGAAAAATAATTATCAACTTCCGGATTATCACCGTTTGAACCTGAGCGCGAAGTTTCAAAAAGAAAAAAAACGGGGCACGCATACCTGGACAATAGGAGTATACAATGCCTATAACCAGATGAACCCTTATTACGTTTACTACGAGGTGAAAAATCAAGAAAGGGCGTTATACAAATTTGTCCTTTTTCCATTAATCCCCTCGGTTAGCTGGAGTTTCCGATTTTAAAATTTTTCAACAACGAAAATGTGGAACAAAAGATATTTTAGATCAGGAGCCGGAAATTATCACCCCAGGAACTTGAACAAGGTAACCAGCAAAATGATAATGTCAAAACCGATGTTCATGAAGACAAATATCATGATAAAGCGTTTGTCCATGGACCGGTTTACTTCTTTAGTTAATAAAACGGGTTCACGATCCGCCGGTAACGCACCAGGGCATAAATATTAAGAACGATCCAGGAAACCGCGAAGTTTAGGAAAGAGATCACGATAGCGTAAATAAACAGGCTATCAAACAAACGGGTATAAGCGTGAGCTTTCATGATGTAGGTTGATGCGTTGAAATGAAAAAGCAAGGCCACCCCGTTTACCACGAGCAGAAGCACGATCATCACCCAGAGGCCGCTCCACATACCTTTCATATCGGGAATGCTCAATTCCATATGCGAGGCCACGCAGATGGAGATGTACAAGAATACCCAAAAAAACACTTGATCCAGGTTATCACGTGCGAAAATGGCATTTACCATGGCAAAAGCTGTATGAAGGATATCTTCGCTTTGCAGGAATATATGCCGGAAACTCTCGATTTGAAGCGAACCGGACGACAATATGCCCAGGACTTGCTGTTTGTTGGGCAAAAAATAATACAAGGCCGCGTACAAAACCATGGAACCAAAGATAATAGGGCCAATCCCGATAAAGAAATTACCAATTCGCTGGTACAGGTTGCGACGGTTATAAGTATGCATCACGTAGCCCAGTGACCCATCGGCGGGATCGGGATCGTATAACTTAATTTTCACGATACGGTGCAAGAACAAGATACAAAACAGGGCATGGCCCAACTCGTGCACGATGGTGCCCAACCAGCCCGTGACAATAATATCAATGGTACGCCCGGTGGTTTTCACGAAAGTGTTACGGGTAAAACGGGACAAGAAATAGAGGATGACCCCGAAAATAAAGAAAAAACCGAAAATACTGATTAACTGATTAAGGGTAAGCAAAAAAACGGTTTGCAAAAAATCCAAAGCTTGGTTTAGCCATTCCATGATAAAATAATGTTTGATGGGAAATAAACAGTGCCCCGGCAAGGAATCAGGCTATCCTGTTCCTTGCCGGGGCAAAACCTTTCTATTCAACGTAAATTTTATGATTGAACAACTTATAGCGAAGGGTCTCGCCCGTTGACACCTTGATATAATAAATCGTGCCATTCACCGAGGCACCATTATAGGATAAAAAGGTGCTTTCTGGTATTTTCTCCCCGGTTTCGGTTGTTACCAGGGTATGAATGCCTTCGCCCATGTATTCTGCCTGAATATTATCAAAAGAGAGCATCTCGTTACCGGGCAATTCCAATTCAATTTGATCAACACGAAACTGTCCGTTGTATTTAGCTACCAAGGGCACTTCCAGCAAGATACTTTCTACTTGCCCGTTGCTTTTGCCCGTGGATTTTAACTTCATGGCATCTTTCACGAAAATTTCAACCTTACCTTCTGAAAAATCAATCATAAACTTGTGCTTTGGCGAGTGGTTGCCAATATAATATTGCACGTTAATGTAATTTTCCTCGTCCTCGTAGCAATACTCGTGATCATACTTGATTACCTGAACGGCTTTTTCCTGCTCCTTGGCCATGATCTGGATGCAATCAGACTGCCGCACGATAGCCGGTTTACTATATGCATAATTTTTATTGCCTATCCGCAGAACATATTTCAACACGCCCGGCTTGTTTATAACCGTGGCAATTTGCACGCTGTTCAACATTTCTTCCAACTTGGTTATTTCCAGTTCGGTTTTCTCCTTCCGTGAATCCATGAAATACCCGGATAGTTTTTCCAGTTCCCTGATGTTTGATTGGATTTCTTCCAGGCTGGTAAATGACCCGTTTTCCGCGATGATGGCGTTCAATTTATCGGACATTTCCTGGTCCTGCTTATTAAACTCCGCGATAATTTCCCGGCGTTCAAACTCAGAAAAGGGGTACTTGACGTGATAATAATAATATATTTCATCGGTATCCTTGTTACGCACTTTTTCCCAATAGTAACCTTCGGCCTTGTTCAGCGAAATACCTTGTAAAAAGGGGATATTGGCCGTTTGCACTTCCGATTGCTGGGTAAAGCGTTCCATGTAATGCATCACGTTGTCGCGATCCACGTTTTCCACTTGCAACTGGCTAGAAGATTTCACGTAACTGGCCACGGAACCCACTATTTCTTCCATGATTTGTTGCTGGGCCTTTTCCTTGGCACCTTCAATGTTCGTGGCCTTGGCCGTGGTAATAATGTAGCCCTTTTGCATGGAACGCAACCAATCCGGTTCTTTCTTGTGGCTTTCTTCAAGCACTTTTTCCTGGGCTTGGCAAACGAGGAACCCCGTGCCGAAAATCAATAAGAATAACAATTTTTTTATCATGGTGAAATATATTTTTAGTTACCGGCTTATAAATTGGGGATATTTCGAATTTTATATGCATTCCCGTTGTATTCCATCATGAGCATGGCAATGGAAGAGGTTTTCGGGAATTCAAAGCTAAATTCCACGGGAATACCGGGCATGATCAAGGATTTCGCGTAGCCACGGTAATCTTCGTTTGCCAAGGTGGCATCGGTACACCTGAATTTCTCGCCCTGGTTGTTATAAATTGCAATATTAGGGACATATATCTTGAACATGATGTCATCATTGGTTTTATTTTTAAGGTAGGATTTCACGATCAGTTTTTCGCCACGTATCACGTGCGAATCATATTCCCAGAAAAAATTCTCTTCCAAGGCCACGGAAAAACCGTTTCCACTGCCGCTTTCCCCCTTGTCGCCCTCGGGCACTGCCACGGGTTCAGGATCAACAGCCGAAGCCGGGGCTTGTTTGGGTTTGATAGTAGAAGCCAGCTCCATGGCTTGTTGATAACACTCTTTAGACACCTCTGGTACGGAATTCAATATCTCGAGTGCCTTGTTATCCTGTCCCTGGTCGCGCAAACTTTTGGCTTTCATCAACACGAAATCACACTTGGAATTATAAAATTCCACGATTTTTTGCTTGGCATTGTCCATGAACCGCCGATATTGCACGTCTGACACGTTCACGTTGTTCACACCTTTTACCATGGCCTGCAAACGGTTACCTCCCATGCCCTTGACCATGGTAGTGGTTTGCTCGTAGATATTGCCGGTAAGCCGGTCGGAGATAAAAAAACTTACTTCCAAATCCACGTACGTCATGGGTGGCTGTGTGGGGGCGGTCTGTTCCGACATCACGGTCACGCTGGGCGAAATGGTAAAAACCGGGTTCCCCCCGGCAGCCCCAAGGCCTGCCCGTGTTACCATCTGCCTCATCTTGTTCATCAAGGCGTTTTGGGCCTGCATGGGTAAGTTTAAATCGTTAGGAACGGACGGGGCGATGGCAATCCGCTCGGCATCGCTTGATTTTCCATAATAATTCTGTGCATTCACGGCCATTGTTACAAACAACAGCGAAACAAAAGGTATCAATATTTTTTTCATTTGTCTGATATTTTATTTAACGTTAAAAATAACATGTTTTTTCCAAATAGAAAATAAAACCTGGCAAAATCCAAAATTAAGGCTAAATTTTCAAATTTTTATCTCGTCAAGGTATTCAAAAACAAGATCCGCCTCATATCCTCTCGACTGCCCAAATTGCATAATCTGTGCTTTTATCTTGTAGGGATCACTTTCTTTCTTTTGAATAGCATGCAATTTCTTTGCCATTTCTTCTTTCATTACTTGCTTGTACCAATCAATATCGATGTTTTCAATAAATTCCCGGAAAACATCTTCGGGTATACCTTTGGTTTTTAGGGTATAAGCAATTTTTACTAATCCCCACTTGTTAAAACGGACTTTGTCTTTGACAAAAAAACCGCAATACCTTTTCTCATCAATAAAGCGCTCTTTTTCCAACTCATGGATGATTTTTTCAGCCTGTTCTTTGGCAATTCCCCAGTTGGAAAGCTTTTGCCACATGTCCATTTTACAGTATTCCCGTTGGCTGCACAAGTGCATGCATTTTTCCAGGGCCATGCCAGGTTCCATATCTTTTTTAAGCTTTTTCATAGAATACTCCTTTTATCATACGGTTTTTTCCAAACAAGTCTTTTTTTAGCACGACATCATGAAAACCTGAATCCTGTAATAACGCTATCATGGGTTTTTCAAAAGACCCGTTCATTTCAAAATATATTTTTCCACCGGGCTTGAGCCAGTATTTGGCCAAGGTAGCCATCCGGCGATAAAAAACCAAGGGGTCACCACCATGCACGAAAAGGGCTTCCGCTGGCTCGTGTTCAAGCACGTTCGCGTGCATGAGCTTTTTTTCCAACTCTGTCACGTAAGGGGGGTTGCTAACGATAATATCAAATTCTCGCGGGTAATCATCCGGTTTACCCGATAAAATATCGCCTTGAAAAAACTGTATATCAAGTTCGTTTAGCCGGGCATTTTCGCGGGCCACCTCCAGGATTTCACCCGAGTAATCCATGGCGCTCACCCGGCTCCCGGGCAACTTCCCGGCCAGGGCCACGGCAATGCAGCCGCTCCCGGTACCAATATCCAGGATTGTACCCCCGAAACCCGGGTTTTCTTCGATAATCCAATGAACCAGTTCTTCGGTTTCAGGCCTTGGGATCAAAACTTTCGGGTTAACGCGAAAAGTATAATCATAAAACATAGTTTGGCCCAGCACGTATTGCAAGGGTTTGTTGTTTTTCAAGTCAGGCAGCACGTTTTGGATTTTATCGAGCAGGTGTGCAGGTAAATCATCGTGATAACGCTGGTGGATTTCTGCCAAGTTATACCCCAGGAAATGTTCCAACAATCGGTAGGCAATGGCACGTGCCTCTTCCACGGGGTAATTCGGGCTCAAGGCTCCTGTTATTAAACAAATTTGATTTTTAATTGTATTTTCATTTTCTTTCATGTCTCAAAATTAACCATTGTACCCGTGAAAAATGCAAGAAATGCATGAGAAATTTATGGGCCGGTGCCTGGAATTGGCCCGGCAAGGTTTTGGTAAGGTGGCGCCAAACCCTATGGTAGGGGCATTGCTCGTTCACGAGGGAAAAATAATATCCGAAACCTTCCACAGGCAATTTGGAGGCCCGCACGCGGAAGCCCTGGCCATACAAAAAATAAACAAGCCAGGTTTGCTCCGGGAAGCCAGTTTATACGTAAGCCTGGAACCCTGCACCCATTTTGGAAAAACCCCGCCATGCACTGATTTAATTATCGAGAAAGAAATCCCGAAAATTTTCATCGCCTCGGTAGATCCCTTTGACCAGGTAGCTGGCAAAGGCATTAAAAAATTACGAGAAGCAGGCTGCCAGGTAGAAATAGGCCTATTGGAAAAGGAAGCCCGGCAGTTAAACCGTCGGTTCTTTACCTTTCACGAGAAAAAACGACCGTACATTTTATTAAAATGGGCACAAACCCTTGACGGTTACGTTGACGTGGTACGGGACAAAAATGCCCCCGTGCAGCCCAGCTGGATAACCGACGAAAATGCCCGGACGCTGGTGCACAAGTGGCGTACCGAAGAACAGGCCATCATGGTAGGCCGGCGCACGGCCGAAAAAGATAACCCCCGGCTAAATGCCCGTTCATGGCCCGGGAAATCGCCCACCCGCGTGCTCTTGGCCCCGAAACTAAACCTACCGGGGCACCTTCACCTTTTTGACCAGTCCATCCCTACCATAGTGATAAACGGGATAAAATCAGAAAAAAAAGAGAACTTAGAACTCGTGAAAATTAACTTGAAGGAAAAAATCCCCGAACAAATCCTGGCCGTGTTGTTTGAAAAAAAACTGCAATCAGTAATCGTGGAAGGCGGCCCCATGTTATTAAATGCATTTATTGAACGCGGTTTATGGGACGAGGCAAGGGTATTCGTGGGCAATAAGTTATTCCATGAAGGAATAAAGGCACCCGGTTTTCCAAAAGAAAATTACCAAAGAGAGGTACTGGGCGAAAATCAATTGTTGATATTTGAAAATCTTTCCTAATTATTTTTATTACGACAAGAAAATAATATCTTTATTTGGTTAAAAATATAGCCCATGAAACACCCAAAACCTTCAAAAAACACGCTATTCTTGTTATCCATGATAATAAGCCTTTTTGTTATCAACGTCTCAGCCGACGCGAAAAAAATAAAAATAAAAAGCATAAAGGGAACTTGCATCATCTCCGAGCACATAACCCTGGCACAAGCCCGCGAGAAAGCCATCCTGGAAGCCAAAAAAGAGGCCTTGCGAAAGGCCGGCATCGGCGAGCAGATATCCTCGGCAGATATCCTGGAGACTTCGGCCGACAATGCCGATTTCGAGCAAGCATTTAATTCCATCTCAACGGTTGAATTAAACGGCGAGGTAATTGATTACGAAATAATTAACGAGGTAACCGAAAAGGACCAGTTCAATAACCTGTACATCCAGGTTACACTGAATGCCACGGTAATAGAATACAAAAGCCAAAGGGATTTATCCTTTAACTTTAGCCTGGAAAACGTGCAAGATTTTTATAACGAGGGTGATAACTTAATATTCAGGGTACAACCGTCCAAGGAAGGCTACATGAAAATTTTTCTTTTCGAGGGGAAAGAAGTTGCTTCCCAAATTTTCCCGAATGCCTACGAGCCGGATTTTCCTTTCGCACCCGATCAATGGGTGAGTTTTCCTACCAATCCTGTAATTGAATACGAGATGACCACTAAGAAGGAAAGGGAAATAAACCACCTGGTAATGGTATTCACGAAAAAAAGCATCCCTTATACCGAAAAGGTAAATTATAAAAACATTATCCGGTGGATTTATAGTATCCCCCCGGATCAAAGGGCCGTGAAATACTCGAATTTTTTCATCGTGGGCAAAGATTAACCATTGTAAAGTTTTTTAATTATTTTTCTTGATGGATTATCCAGAGGATTTATTATACAAAATTGCCGTGGGCAAAATACCCGGGATGGGCTGCAAACGGGCAAAAAAAATATTAGCCGCTATCGGGGGCGCCGAAGCATTGTTCAAGGAAAAAATGGCCACGCTATTGAAAGTAGAAGGGATTGGCGAAGCCATGGCCAAGAAAATGAAAAATTCAAAAGCCCTTGAATTGGCTGAAAGGGAATTAAATTTTATCGAGAAGTACAAGATAAAAGCCCTGTATTACTTGGATAAAGCATATCCCAACCGGCTGAAACACTGCGAGGACTCTCCTATCGTGCTTTTCGTGAAAGGAAACGTGGATTTTGACATGCCCAAGGCCATTAGCATCGTGGGCACCCGCAATGCTACTGCATACGGAAAAAACCATTGCGAACAACTTGTAAAAGATTTACGGGAACGGAACCATGATGCACTTATCATTAGTGGCTTGGCGTACGGTATTGACGTGGCTGCCCACAAGGCTGCTTTAAAATACAATTTGCCCACGGTAGCCGTGCTTGGACATAGCCTGGAAACCATTTATCCTGCCGCACACAGGGCCACGGCCAAGAAAATCATAGACCAAGGTGCCCTGGTAAGCGAATTCTTTACTTCTGATCCCATAGAGCCGGGCAATTTCGTGAGGCGCAACCGCATTATTGCCGGCCTGGCCGATGCCACCATCGTGGTAGAATCGGCCCACAAGGGCGGGGCCTTGATCACCGCCGACATTGCCAATTCTTATAACCGCGACGTGTTTGCTGTTCCCGGCCGCACGGGCGATGAATACTCCAAAGGCTGTAACTGGCTGATAAAAACCCATAAAGCAGCCCTCATCGAGGGAGTAGCAGACCTGGAATACATCCTTAACTGGGAATCGCCCGATCGAAAGAAAAAAGCCGTTCAAAGGCAGCTTTTTATCGAATTATCAGACATGGAAAAACAACTATTTGATTTAATCCAGGAAGAAAGCGAGATAGCCATCGATTCGATCTGTTATCGCGTACAGATGCCCGTGAGCAAGGTCTCCCCTCTCCTGCTCAGCCTGGAATTTAACGGGCTGGTCCGTTGTTTGCCAGGCAAGGTGTATGAACCCAATAATTAAAGTTTATTGATAATCTCCTGCAAATCCCCGGGGGTGTCTACCGCCATGGACTCATGGATAGCTATGTCCGTGAATATTTGGTAGCCGTTCTCGAGCCACCGGTTTTGTTCAAGCGACTCGGCCAGTTCTAGTCCACTTTGGGGAAGCCGTGTAAGTTGGGCAAGGGTATTGGCACGGTAGGCATATATCCCGAGGTGCTTCAAAAACCCATATGATGGCAACCATTCTTCTTTTGGTTTGTTCCGTACGTAAGGGATAGGCGACCGGGAAAAATACATGGCCCGCCGATCCTTATCCAGGACTACCTTTACCACGTTGGGATTAAAAAGGTCTTCATCGTGATCAATTTTTTTTACCAGGGTGCCAATATCGGCCCCGGGCCTTGCAAATATCTTCACGAGTTTTTTTATCTCGTCAGGATCAATAAACGGCTCATCGCCCTGGATGTTGACGATTATATCAAAAGAGTGGCCCTGCGTATCTGAAAAAATCTTTGCTGCCTCCGCACACCGATCCGTCCCGCTTTGGTGATCCAGGCGTGTCATCACCACCTTTCCCCCGAAAGAAACCACCTCTTTTTCAATCCTTTCATCATCAGTGGCCACGATAACATGTGGCAAAGCTTTCGCGGACTGTTCATACACTCTTTGGATCATTGATTTAGCCCCGATCCGGGCAAGGGGTTTCCCGCGGAACCTGGTTGATTGGTACCTTGCCGGGATAATTCCAAGGGTCTTTTTGATGTTCATCATGCAAAAAAATTAGTAATAGGCAAACCTAGATATTTTTCATTAAAATTAAAATTGTAATTTTGTCATATTATCTTTGCACATTTTGTCAGTACAAGCAATATACCGGTATTTATGAACATACAACAAATAAAACAACGTTTTGGGATTATCGGGCATGCAGTGAACCTGGAAAGGGCGCTGGAAGTGGCATTGCAGGTTGCCCCTACGGACCTTTCAGTACTTATCACCGGGGAAAGCGGCACCGGAAAAGAAGTGTTCCCGCAAATCATCCATCAATTTAGCCATCGCAAGCACGGGCAATACATCCCGGTTAACTGCGGGGCCATACCCGAGGGCACGATTGATTCGGAATTGTTTGGCCACGAGAAAGGGGCATTTACCGGGGCTCACGAGAGCCGCAAGGGCTATTTTGAAGTAGCCGACGGGGGCTCTATTTTCCTTGACGAGGTAGCAGAACTGCCCATGTCCACGCAAGTGCGCTTATTACGGGTATTGGAAACCGGCGAATTTTTGAAAGTCGGCTCTTCCAAGGTATTGAAAACGGATGTACGGGTTGTCGCGGCCACCAATATTGATATCCTGGAGGCGATACAGAAAGAAAAATTCCGAGAAGATTTATATTACCGGTTAAACACCGTGCCCATCTGGGTACCGCCATTAAGAGAACGGGGAGATGACATTGAATTGCTCTTCAGGAAGTTTGCCAGCGACTTTGCCGAAAAATACCGCATGCCCCCGGTCCGCTTGAGCGAAGACGCGAAAAATATTTTACATGATTACAATTGGCCGGGCAACATCCGCCAGTTACGAAATATCACCGAACAAATCTCCGTGATAGAGCAAAACCGTGAAATAACCAGTGAAAAACTAAAAACATACATCCCCGATTATAGCGGGATAAAGCTCCCGGCCCTTTACAAGGGGGCAGGGCAGGCCGAGCATTCCTTCTCGAGCGAACGGGAAATCCTTTACAAGATACTTTTTGACATGCGCAACGACATGAGCGACTTGAAAAAATTAGTTTTAGAGATGTTGCAAAAAGGGACCGACAACCTGAACATGCACGAGGAAAATGCCCATATCATCGAGAAACTATACCAGGAACAGCCCTTGGAAGAATTGCCCAGCATACCGGTACAACAAGAGCGGGCAAGAAGGGAAAAACACAAGAAAAAAGAAGAACCACATATTCAAGATACGGAAGAAATTATTGAAGAATCCTTATCTTTAGCCGATAAAGAAAAAGAATTGATCAATAAAGCGCTGGACAAGCACGAGGGAAAAAGGAAACTAGCAGCCAACGATCTTGGTATCTCGGAAAGGACATTATACCGTAAAATTAAAGAGTATAACTTACAATGAACAAAAAGGCCTTCAAAACATTAAAAAACTATATCATACTATTCTTCGTGCTTGGACTAACGAGCTGCACGGTGAAATATTCATTTTCAGGCGCCTCCATATCCCCTGACATAAAAACTGTTTCAGTACAATATTTCCCTACCCGTGATCCCTTGGCGCCCCCCTCCATGGGCCAACGCTTGACAGATGATTTAAAAGACAAGATCCAATCACAAACCAGTTTAAACCTGGTTACCAGCTCGGGCGACGTGAATTTTGAAGGGGAAATCACGGGTTATAAAACAAAACCCGCGGCTATCACCGCTGATGACATGGCCGCGGAAAACCAGCTTACCATCAGCGTAAAGGTTAAGTACACGAATACAAAAGAGCCTGGTTTAAGTTTCGAAAGAACTTTTTCGCGCTCGGAAAACTACTCGACCGATATGAGTTTAAGCGATGTTGAAAACGACGGGGAACTTATCAAAACCCTGTTGGGCCAGATTGTACAAGACATATTTAATGCCGCATTTGTAAATTGGTAACGAACATAATATCATGACAAAAGAAGAATTCATTGACATACTGCAGGCTAAAAAGCAAATTTCTCCGGAAAAACTCGACAAGCTCGCGAAAACCTGCGAAGAACACCCGTATTTTCACGCTGCCCTGGCCATCCGCCTGAAAGAACTCTTGAGCAGCCAACCTGGAAAAGCCGGTGCCAAAGATTTGCTCCCGGTTATAGGAAAAGAAATGCTTGTTGACCAATTTTTTGCCCAGGGCGGGGAAGAAAAAGTATATAGTGGCCAAACCATCGAATTTGGCGAAGAAGAAAAAACCACTGATAGTGGGGCAGATATACTACAAATTGATGAACACGGCGCGGAAAACCAAGAACAAGGCCACGGGGAAGAAACCGAGGAAAAAAGCCCTGGCCAGGAACAAGCCCATTCTCCTGTAAAAATTGATTTACTGGAACTGGAAGAAGATAGCAGCAGAAAAAAAGAAAAAAAGAAAAACGAGGAAACCAGGGAAAAAGAAAACATCTCGGTAAAGCCATTCTCTATCGAACATCTTGAGCAAGAATTGGCGCCAATAAAAAAAGATAATAAACGGGAAGACAAGATGATCGAAGATTTTATCAAAAAAGCCCCGGACATGAAACCCAAAGAATCGGAAAATCCCGACCATACAGATAAAGCTTTAAATAGCCGGGAAGAAAAAGAAGATTTCGTGAGCGAGACCCTGGCTGATATTTATATCCGTCAAGGCCATTATTCAAAGGCAATTTTCATGTATGAAAAATTAAGTTTGAAATATCCGGAAAAAAATACTTACTTTGCAGACCAAATTAAAGAAATAAAGAATTTAATGAACAAATAATTAGGGATATGTATATTTTAATATCTGTGTTAATCGTGATAAACTGCATTTTGCTTTCCTTGATCGTGCTGGTGCAGAATTCGAAAGGAGGCGGTTTGGCAGCCAATTTTTCATCCCAAAACCAAGTTATGGGGGTACGGAAAACAGCTGATTTCCTGGAAAAAGCAACCTGGACCCTGGCCGTAAGCTTGTTGGTTTTGTCTTTACTGGCCAGCATGACCATCCCCAGGGGCAATGGCGAGCAAAATAGATCGGTTATCGAAGACCAAATTGAAAACACCAGCGTTCCGGGCGAGCAACCCACCTTTCCGACCCAGGGGCCAACCCAGGGAAATGGCGAGGAACAAGAATAAAGAAACATTGGAAAAAAATGAAAAAGTGTCAGTCTGTCATCCAGGCTGACATTTTTTTTTATGCTTTTTTTACCCTCGCCGACCACCACATAACCCCCTGGCTTTAAATACAATCAGGGAACCATAGGCCTGGCAGGTAAAAAAACGGGCATGCAAGAATGGCTTTTGCCAGGCAATGCTATTGGCAGAATTTCGCTTTGGCACAAATTATGTAATTACCGAATGCAAAAATGTAATAATTGTTTAACCAAAAAAATTTAAACCCATGTCAAAAAAATTGAATGGCAGAGTGCTCGCCGGAAAAATTATAGTGGAGCCGAAGGCCGCTGAAGAAAAAACCCAAAGTGGCATTATTATACCGGATTCAGCAAAAGAAAAGCCCCAGGAAGGTGTTGTAGTGCTTATCGGTGAAGGGAAAAAAGACGAACCCATGGAATTAAAAGAAGGCGATACTGTATTGTATGGCAAGTATTCCGGTACAGAACTCAACATTGACGGGACGGACTACCTGTTAATGTCTCAATCAGACGTGTTGTACATCAAGTAACAAAAGTAAAATCTAAAAACGTAAAAAACATAAAACAATGGCAAAAGAGATTAAATTTGAAATAGATGCGCGCAATTTGCTGAAAAAAGGCGTGGACAAGCTGGCCAATGCCGTAAAAGTAACATTAGGCCCAAAGGGCAGGAACGTGGTTATAGACAAGAAATTTGGTGCCCCCCAGATTACCAAGGACGGGGTTACCGTGGCCAAGGAAATTGAACTGGCCGACAAGTTTGAAAACATGGGCGCTCAAATGGTAAAGGAAGTGGCTTCCAAAACCAACGACGATGCCGGTGACGGTACCACTACCGCCAGCCTTTTAGCACAATCAATCATCAACGTTGGTTTGAAAAACGTTACTGCCGGTGCTAACCCAATGGACCTCAAAAGAGGTATTGATAAGGCGGTGAATAAAGTAATTGAAAGCTTGAACAAGCAATCGCAAGCCGTGGGCGAAAAAAGCGAGAAGATTGAACAAGTGGCCATGATTTCAGCGAACAACGACGTGGAAATCGGGCGATTGATCGCGGAAGCCATGAACAAGGTGAGCAACGAAGGGGTAATCACTGTTGAAGATGCCAAAGGCATTGAAACAACTGTTGAGGTAGTTGAAGGGATGCAATTTGACCGTGGTTACATTTCTCCTTATTTTATTACCAATAGCGAGAAAATGGAAGCAGACCTGGAGAACCCCCACATCCTGATCACGGACAAGAAAGTGTCTACCATGAAAGACATGATGCCGGTACTTGAACCCGCTGCCCAATCCGGACGACCCCTGTTGATTATCGCTGAAGACGTGGAAGGCGAAGCACTGGCCACATTGGTAGTGAACAAACTGCGCGGTTCATTGAAAATCGCTGCCGTGAAAGCACCTGGTTTTGGCGACCGCAGGAAAGCCATGTTGGAAGATATCGCCATCCTGACCGGTGGTACGGTTATCTCGGAAGAAAAAGGCCTTACCCTGGAAGGTGCCACCCTTGAAATGTGCGGTAGCGCTGAAAAAGTGACCATCGACAAAGACAACACGACCGTGGTAAACGGTGCTGGCGACAAGAAAAACATTGATGCCCGCGTGGCCCAAATCCGTAATGAAATTGAAAACACTACTTCAGACTATGACAAAGAAAAACTGCAAGAACGTTTGGCCAAGTTAGCCGGTGGTGTAGCTGTTCTTTACATTGGAGCCGCCTCCGAGATGGAGATGAAAGAAAAGAAAGACCGGGTGGAAGACGCCTTGAGCTCTACCCGTGCCGCTGTTGAAGAAGGAATCATCCCGGGTGGTGGCGTAGCCTTTATTCGTGCGATCTCGGACTTGGAAGACTTTACCGGTGACAACGATGACGAAACCACGGGTGTCACTATCGTGAAAAGGGCTATCGAGGAACCCCTGCGCCAAATTGCTGAAAATGCAGGTATTGACGGTTCTATCGTGGTCCAACGCGTGAAAGAAGGAAAAGGGGATTTTGGTTACAACGCGCGTACCGAAAAATACGAGAACCTATACAATTCAGGTGTGATTGACCCGACCAAGGTAACCCGTATCGCGCTCGAAAATGCTTCTTCTATCGCTGGCATGTTGCTCACTACAGAGTGCGTGATTGTAGAGGAAGACGACGACGAACCTTCCATGCCAGCTGGTGGTGCACCCGGCATGGGCGGCGGCATGGGCGGCATGATGTAATAACCAGCCCATAAACAAACCAATATATTTATCACCCCTTTTCGGAACTTTTCCGGAAAGGGGTTTTATTTTAGCACATCTTATTGCCAGTAATTCCCGCGTTACTTGTTACCTTTCAAATTCGATTTTATTAAATATCTTTGTAGCTCATTTTAGTGGAGGAACCTATGAAGCATATTCGAAACTTTTGCGTGATAGCCCATATTGACCATGGAAAAAGCACCCTGGCCGACGACTACATCCCAAAGCCCGTCG
>CAZKIR010000004.1:25479-28814 GCA_964552835.1 uncultured Bacteroidales bacterium | reverse complement strand
AGCCTTGTCGGGATGTCTTCCATCGCGGGTTTTCATGGCTTGCCAGGCCGTACCGGTTATTCGGCCTCGAAGTTTGCCATGCACGGTTTCCTGGAGACAATACGCATTGAACACTTGAAAGATGGGCTGCACGTGTTAATCGTGGCACCCGGTTTTACTTCCACCAACGTACGCAAATCTGCCTTGTTGGCCGATGGGAACCCACAAAATGAATCACCGCGCAGCGAGGAAAAAATGATGTTGCCCGAAGAGGTAGCCCGTTTCGTGTACAAGGGGATAAAACACCGGCGGCGCAATATTATCCTTACCCTGGAAGGGATGTTCTCGGTGCTGGCCCAGCGGGTGGTGCCCCATTTGCTCGACCGGATTTTTTATCACCACATGTCGAAAGAAAAAAATTCACCTTTTAAATAAAGGGCCCATGATTAGTGGAGAAGTGCAAGTACGTGTAAGATATGCAGAAACTGACAAGATGGGCTACGTGTATTACGGCAATTACCCCATGTATTACGAGGTAGGCCGCACGGAGCTTATTCGCCAAACAATAGGGCTTACCTACAAACAACTGGAAAGTTCTGGTACCCTCATGCCCGTGGTACACCTGGAATCAAAATACATGAAACCTGCTTTTTACGATGATTTACTTACTATACGCACGGTGATCAGGAAAAAACCCGGCATTAAAATCGAGTTCGGGTACGAAATCTATAACCAAAACATGGAACTGGTAAACGAGGGAAAGACTACCTTGATTTTCGTTAGCGCCCAAACCATGAAGCCCGTGCAGCCCCCCGGGATGTTCAGGGAACTGATAGAAAAATATTTTTGATCTTAGGCTTTCGATTTAAAAGGCTTCTCGAAATATTGGTTCATTTTCTTGTTTTCTTCTACTAATATCTTGTGCACCCGTGAGTATTCCTCCATGTTTTGCCTTAATTCTTCTTCGGCAACTTGTAATTGTCTTTGTATTGACAATTCTTTTTGTTTCTGGTCGGTGATATCAATGCCCAGGTATATGATTTTTTGTACTTTTCCTTCAGCGTTTTGGATAGGCGATAAAGAAATCCATATCCAGATGTTTTTGCCCGACTTGGTTGTTTTTTCCAGTGTATATTCCCGTGGGTGCCCCAGGCAAGCCTTGTTCCATACAAGTATGAAATTCTCTTTCTCGTGTTCGGGTATTAAATCCATGATATTTATGGGGCCTGCCTCGTCTTTTTCTTGTTCCATGGTAGCGTAAAACTTGTTGTTGGCAAAAATGAGCTGCCCGTTTAAATCATATTCCAGCATGATGGCTGCATGATCTATGGCCTGCAATACCCCCATGAATTCTTGGTCTTTTTGTTGTAGTTTCTCTTCAAGTAATTTCAAGTTCCCGGTTTGCTTCTCTTTTCCTTCTTTTAACATGGAAATCTCGTCCATTAATTCCTGTTCACGCTTTTGCATGGCTTCCTGCGTGGCCTGCAGTTCTTCCATGTTCTGGCGCATTTCTTCTTCTTGCGCCGCCAGTTCTTCGGCTTGCATCTGGGTTTTTTCCAGCAAGGCGTTCGTGCGGTGGTTAATTTTTAAGTTGGATAGCGTAGAAGCGATGTTTTCAGATATTTTCTCGATAAACTCGATCATGTAGCCGGGAAGTTCTTTAAAAGAAGCTATCTCGATGATGCCGGGTACTTCTTCTTCCCGTTTCAAGGGCACGATGAGTAAGCTATTCGGGTTGGCCCCGCCTAATCCCGAGGTAATGTTGATGTAATCTTGGGGGATATCGGTCATGTAAATCGTTTCTTTTTCAATAGCACAAGTCCCCACTAGGCCTTCACCAAGTTTGACCCGCTGGTCTGAGAATTTTTTCCTGTTATAAGCATAGGTGGCCACGAGGTCATAACATATATTGTCATGTCCCTCTTCATCCAGCATGAATATGCCGGCTTGGTTCGCGTTCACGTAATGGACCAGTTCCTTGACCAGTTCAAAGCCGAGGTCTTCCAAGTTGTCAAAATCTTTTCGCAGGAGTTCCGAGAACTTGGCCATGCCTGTATTTACCCAGTTCCTTATTTCAGCAGCTTCTTTTTCTTTTTTCTGTACTTGTGCCACCTCGTGCAGACGGTTTCTCATTTCCACGAGGTTGCCACCGAGCTCTCCCTGGTTATCGAACACGTCAATATCGGTTTCAAAATTTCCTTTTCCTACTTCAATAGCAAAATCACGGGTGTTTTTCAGGTTTCGCGTAAGTATGTTTACTGATTCCACCATTTGCCCTATTTCATCTTGGTTACTGTTTTGGATAACATCTGGCAATTTACCTTTGCCCAGGCCCATGATATAGTTTCGCAAGCTGTTTATGGAACTCACGATATAACGTGACGTACGGAAAAGGATAAACAAGATGCCCAGGGACAAGAGCAAAGTCACTGCCAGCAATGTCGTGATGGCATGGCTTATCTTTTCTTTCGTTTGGTTATAGATGCTCCCGTGCAAACGGGCCAGGTCCTTTTCAATTTTCCTGGTCTGCTTGTCAAGTTCTGCCAATAAACCATTATTATTGGACAGTCCAATTCTCTGGTCTTGAGCGATAACTTTATTGAACAGCTTTTGGTACACCTGTATAGATTCTATAAGGTCATGGCCACGGTAGTTTCCATCTTGTTCAAGGCGGGCAATAAAAACAGCCACGCGATCATTGAATTTTTCCTGGTATTTTAGATCTTTTCGTAAAAGGTAGTCCTTCTCGTGCCGCCTTAACATAAGCATGTGTTTAGAATACAAAAGGTTATTGGTGCGATCGGCAATATCTTCCACGTGGTGTATTTGTTCCCGCATTTTTCCAATGATACCATGATCCTTAAAACCTTTTTCTTTTATTAACGCGACAAGATCCAGAAAATCATTATGGTAGGATTGAAAATTAGATTGTATATCGTTTAATTCGTTAATGTATAATGAATTGCCCTTTATGTTGTTGGATTGCAACTCCCTTATGGTGGAATTTACCTCTTGATACAAGCTGTCAAACTTGGAAACCAGGTGGCTTCGCCCGGTCAAGAAGAAGTCCGGGTTAATCGTTTCTTGTTGTAAAAACTCTTTCTCCACCTTTCTCATGGACAATTCATTGTTTAACAGGTTTTTAACGTTTGTTAACATGTTGTAGTACCCGAAGGAATTATTCATGTAATATTGCACGGCAATGCCCAGGGCAACTAAAATAAGCGCGATACCAACTGCTGTCGCGATTAACCTTGATTGGATACTAATACTCTTCATCTTCCTGTTTATTTTGGTTTTTCAGGCAATGGCCTTCGCCAAAACCGTTTTAAAATCACGGGATAATAATAAAACTT
>CAZKIR010000004.1:23737-25469 GCA_964552835.1 uncultured Bacteroidales bacterium | reverse complement strand
ACTTGTATCTTGATTACATTTAAGGTTAATATTAAATATCCTTTAATTAATACGGTCATCAGGTGCTTATATAACTGCTTGTTGATGAAATAGAAAAATAAGGGAAATTTGATGAACGGTATAAAACCTTGGATAAATGCATGTTAACAAAAGGTAAAATTTAATGATTATTTAAACTCATAAAAGTATCCCTGAAAAGCAGTACTTTTATTTTTTTTTATTACATTCGATTTATAAAACAAGCCATTGAATTTTGGCCTGAGCGAAGCATCAATATTTTATTTCTTTACTATTTATGAATAGCTCAGGTTAAAACAGGATCAGGCCAAAAATTTTATACTGGATGACACGGGGAATTTTGCTGCTTATTATTTGTATTATAAACTTGTTTTTGGTTCAAAAATGCGTGACAAAACAAGACCAAAACATCCGACAACTGCTCTTGGCATACGAGGATGAACCGGGTTTTTTTGTTTTCGGGGTTTCCACGAGTTTCTTGAAATACGTGTTGAAACCCGGGGAACAAGAAAAGTTGCTGGGCGCCTTGGAAAAAATGGACAAGATATACTTGCTGGCACATGAACCGTCATACAGCCAGGACAATGCAATAGAAACGTTCAAGGATAGACTGAACAGCTATTTTAATGGCCATTCCTTTCAAGAATTGGCAAAAATTGAAAACAAAAATGAAAAAGTAAGCGTACAAATTGATAAGCGGGAACCCGGGCAAAAAAGAGAGATGGTTATAGTTCGTGAAAAGGAAGACGGGTACATGTTAATTAGTCTTTATGGAAAAATAACCCGGGAGGATTTGACAATTATTTTAAATCCTGCTAACTTGCAGCATTTAAAAAACATTATTCAAAAACATGGTAAAGAACCCTTATAAACATGATATGATGTATAAAAAAGAAATAATTAGAAAGGGTATAGGTTTATTAATATTCATCCTCTTACTAGTTGCTTGCCGAAGGGATGAGCCCAAGCCCCCCTCGCCCGATAAGGCCAGGAGCGAGCTTATCGAGGCCATGGATAACATGGGACAGGACATAATTGAAATCAATAGCTTGGAAAGCTTGGTATACCTTGATGCCATGGCAAGTTACCTGAATTCAGATTTGCTTGATTTTGATAAATTTAGCATGAAAGAAAATGCGGGCACCTATAACTTGGATACCGCGAAAATCCGTTGGAATTACTCGGACAATCTTTCTGATTCTGCTGTATTTATCATGCCCACCTTGAATGAAGTATATAGTGGTTTTTCAACAGATAATAAAATCGCGAAACTGATTGTTATTAAACATTCTTTCCAGGCCCTCCAGGAAAACGTGTATTACCCTGATACCCTGGAAGCAGAATTGTTCAAGGAAAATGAAAAATTAATGGATTTGTCCTTTCGTGCCAGGTATAACGAGTTCGGAGAACCATCTTACATGGAAGGGACCTTTTATTTAAAGCCTTATAAGTTATCGTTGTTTTTTGAAGATAGAGGAGGCTTATCTTTTGAAGCCAACGCTGAACTTAAACGCGATAATAATATCATAGCCATTGTAGAAGGCCGTGAAATATTTAACAATAAAGCCAAAGACAGCCTCGGCCTTATTGACGTGGAACTTAGGTACAGGGACATCAAGCTGAAAGGGGACATTAATTTCGCGGCTATTTGGCTAAACCAGGAAGAGGCCGGCGGCATTACCGAATTGTTTAAAAAATACGCGGATTTAGTATT
>CAZKIR010000004.1:0-23727 GCA_964552835.1 uncultured Bacteroidales bacterium | reverse complement strand
ACTACCGAAGGCGATTTTTTTATTGGCCAGTTGTATTTTCATGGCAGAAGGCTGCAAAAGCTCGACTCGGCAACAGTCTTTTTCAAGGATAGCACCACGGTCCAAGCTAGCCAATACTACGAGGATATGTTGGATGTTTATCATGATAATAATGAATACCTTGAATTTTTCTTTGAAACGGAAATTGGGCAACAAACCGAAGATATCCTGGATATTATCTGGAAAAAAACCCCCTTTTAATTAGCCTGTCCATAATTTCGAGAGTTCGAGGCGGAACAAAAATCTTAGCGAAGCGATCTCATGAATAGCTTAAAAAATTTATTGGTTTTATGAATAGATCGGACATTATAGACGAACTCTAATTATATTGGCCAAAAAACACAAGATTATTATTGATAATACTTGAAAAATTCCTATTTTTAGCCATTATAACCCTAAAATTAATTGCTTATGAAAACTTTGACCACTTCCATCGCGCGAATTATTTTTGCTATCCCCTTTGTTTTTTTTGGCGTGTTTCACCTCATGAAGGCAGAAGGAATGACAGGCATGGTGCCTGGTTTCGTTCCCGGGGCCTTGTTCTGGGTATATTTTACCGGCGTGGCCATGCTCGCGGCTGGTGTTAGTTTTGTAATAAACCGTTACGCCAAGCTGGCCGGTCTTTTATTGGCTGTTTTATTGTTAATTTACGTGGTGACCATTCATGTTCCTGGTGTGATTGATGGTAACCAGCAGGCCATGTCGGGCTTGTTAAAAGACGTGGCATTAATAGGGGGATCCTTGTTGGTTTCTGGCATATCGAAAGATTGATGCCAGGATAACCGAAGAGAATACAAAACCCTTGAAGCCTTTTAACTTCAAGGGTTTTTTTTGTCTTTGCTTTTTAACTCGATGATTGTTATTTCCGGGTACATGCCGATCCGGCAAGGACAGCCCAGCGTGCCGATGCCCCGGTTCACGTACAAATCCTGGCTGTCTTCCGAGTACCACCCCGACCACTCCGGGTATTTATACTTGGCCGGGCTCCATTGAAAATTTCCAATTTTAATCCCGAATTGCATGGCGTGTGTATGGCCCGACAAGGTAAGCTCAATATCTGATTTTTCCAGTACTTCTCCTTTCCAATGCGAGGGATCATGCGAGAGCAATATTTTGAAAGGAACATCTTTTGCCCCCTGCAAGGCTTTTTCCAAATCACCGTACTGGGCAAAGGGTGGTTCGCCCCAATTTTCGACCCCTATAATGGCAATCGGGTCACCATTTTTGTACAAAACCCGGTTTTCGTTCAGCAAGATATCAAACCCCATGTCTTTTATGTTTTGAATGGTTTTGTGCTGGTTTTCCTGCTCTTCTTCTCTCGTGCCCCAAATAAAGTATTCCCCGTAATCATGGTTGCCTAATATGGCAAACTTGCCAAGACGGGCATTGATTTCTTGAAGCAAGGGCACGAAAGGTTTTGCCTCTTCCGAGAATACGTTTACTAAATCGCCCGTGAAAAATACAAGATCTGGGCTTTCCTTGTTAATAAGCCGGGTAATTTTCTTAACCTTGGCGGGATTGTTTTTAAACCCCCCGATATGAAAATCCGAGATCTGCACGATTTTTGTCCCGTGAAAAGAAAGGGGCAAGATATGGAAAGCCCTTTCATGCCGGGTAACTTGAAAATTGTACCGCCCGATGAACTGCCCGTGCAATACCAAAATAAAAACAACGAAGCTGAATACCAAGCCAGGATAGGAGAGCCACAAGAACTGGTGCCGGGCCGGTGCCGAAAACTCCCATAGTAAGCCTAACCCTTTTATTACCAGGTATATAATATCTTCAATCAGGTGAAAAAAGGCAAAGAATATCTTGGGCATGTACAATAGCACGAAAATACCGCCGAAAAGATAAAACATGTGGTATATTTTCAGGTAGTTCCCCGATTTTAGGTTCAAAATCAAGAAGAAAATCCAAGTAATCATAACGAGCGGTAAAATACCATGAAGGTAGGGGACGGGTTTGTAGATACCCGTGAATGCTTTTTCGGCAAACAAGGCCATGGCCTTGTACAGGTATAAATCCAACAAGGAAATGAAAAGGATGAAAAACAGTAAAGCAAACAAAAACCTTGATGTCACGCGAACTGTTATTAATGATAAAAAAACCGGGAAATTATCATGCTAAAATATGAAAATTTCCCGGTGAACTTGTTCAATGGACAAGATTTTATAAATCTTTCATGGCCAGGTAAAAATCAACCATCTCGTAATCACTATTTTCCCTTTCTTCCATGCTGTCAACTGTTTTTGGCGGGGGCACGATCACCTTGTCACCTTCTTTCCAGTTTAACGGCATGGCCACACCATTTTTATCGGATACTTGTAATGCTTTTAAGGCACGGAATATCTCATCCATGTTCCGGCCCACGTTGAGCGGGTAATACATGATCAAGCGGATTTTCATGTTCGGGGCAATAAAAAACACGGCACGTACCGCGGCGGTTTCTGATTCCCCGGGCTGGATCATCCCGTACAACTTGGACACTTTCATGTCAATGTCTGCAATAATCGGGAATTTCATGAGTACCCCCAGGTTCCTTTTCACGTTGTTTACCCAGGCAATGTGCGAGTGGATACTATCAATGCTTAAACCTATCAACTTGGTGTTCAAGCGTTCAAATTCATCTTGTTGCCGTGCGAATTCAGACATTTCGGTAGTACATACCGGGGTGAAATCTGCCGGGTGCGAGAACAAGATAACCCAGTTTTTCTTAAAATACTCCGAGAACTTCAGTTTACCTAAAGTTGTTATAGTATCAAAATCAGGTGCCTTATCACCTATCCTTGGCATTTGGTATACCGGTTGTGATGATTCTAAATTTTCCATAGTTTTGAATTTTACTTGTTATTTGAATAATTACTAAAAAAGGTAAACAAGAAAAGGTTTTTTTTGTTTGTTCCAGTTGAAAAAATTTTCCCGGCAAAAACCGTTGAAGGTTAAACTAATTCTTTCTTGGTTTGTTTTTTATTTAAAACAAAGTAAACAACTATGATAGATTTATCCACCTCTTACATGGGGCTTTCCCTGAGAAACCCTTTCGTGGCCGCGAGCAGCGGGATAACAAACCAGGTTGAAGACCTTGAAAAGCTCGAAAAAGCAGGGATAGGGGCCGTCGTGTTGAAATCCATATTCGAAGAGGAGATAAGGATTGAATTGCAAAAAAACATGCAAAAAATGCAGCAACAGCAATTCATTTATCCTGAAACCACCGGCTTTTTTGAAGAAACCGAGGTGGAAGACAGCTTGTCAAGTTACTTGAAACTCATCAAGCAAGCAAAAGAAAAAATAAGCGTGCCGGTATTGGCCAGCATCAATTGCCTTACCGCTGAAAAATGGCCTTACTACGCGAAAACACTGGAAGAAGCCGGGGCCGATGGCTTGGAACTGAACGTATTTATCTTGCCTTCAGAAACAAAAATTTTTGATAAATCCCCGGAGCAAAGGCACATGGAAATAATTCATGCAGTAAAAAATCAAGTAAATATTCCCGTGGCGGTAAAAATTAGCCAGTATTTTTCGAACCTGGCCTTGTTTATTGATGAATTGGATGCCTTTAACGCTGATGCCATCGTGTTGTTTAACCGCTCCTATAGCCCTGATATACAAATTGATTCAATGGAATTGACAGCTTCCAATATTTATAGTACCCCGGGTGAAATAACCTTGCCCTTGCGCTGGATCGGGATCATGTCAGGAAGGGTAAACGCCGATCTGGCCGCTTCTACGGGCGTGCACACGGGAGAAGGGGCCATCAAACAAATCCTCGCCGGGGCCCAAGTGGTACAACTTGCTTCTACCTTGTACATGAATGGTTTCCGTTATCCGGGATGAAGTACTTGCCTGGATGGAACAAAAAGGCTTTGGCTCGCTGGGCGAATTCAGGGGCAAGATGGCCCGCGACAATAACAGGAACCCTGCCGTTTACGAGCGGGTACAGTTTATGAAACACTTTTCTGGAAAATAAACACATATGGATTTACAAGTAGAATTGAACAAGGTTATTGATGATAACACCTCTGGTTCGGGGCAACTGGTGGAAAAAATCAAAGATTTGCTGGGCCACTATGCAAACCAGGATAATCTGTTGGACACGGAAGCCCTTGGCCTTGCTTTAAACAAGGCCAGGGAAGGACTGCCTACCTTTGCCGTGGTGCAGCATTTTTTGCTGCAAGTAAACCGCTTTATCGAAAGTGCAAAAGGCAACAAGGTAGAAAGCAGCAGTTTGCAAAAATTCTTAAAAGAATACACGGCACAGTGGGAAAGCTACCAGGAAAGCCTTTTTCAAAAGGTTATGGAGATTGTCGATTTTGAAGGGAAAACGGTGTTCCTGCACAGTTATAGTTCTACCCTGTGCCATTTATTTAATTACCTGAAAGATAATGGCGTAAGCCTAAAAGCCGTGCAAACGATATCCCGCCCGAACCGTGAAGGGATTTTTCAGGCCCAATTTCTTGCCAGCCTGGGCTATCATGTTACCTTGATAGAGGATGCGGCCATGGCCCGATTTTTGCCAGCTTGTGACATGGCCTTTATTGGAGCCGATAGCCTTCACGAAGAATTCTTGGTGAACAAGATCGGCTCCCTGCCGTTGGCCCTGGTGTGCAAAAAATACCTAAAACCTTTGTACGCGTTGGCCGATGAACGGAAAAAAGTAACCCCGGCTTACCCGGACAAGGTGGTGCAGAAATTAAAACAAGATCAAGTTACCCGGCACCCCTCCGAAATCCTGGAGCAACCCATTCTTGGGGTAGAAGCCATTAATTACTATTTTGAAAGGGTGCCATATATGAATTTCGAGAGGGTTTTTACTTCTATATAAATATGCAGTAGAACGTTGCATGAAATCCTCTAATCACTTAAAAAGCTATCTAACAACTTCTTATCGTTTTCAGAAAGATTGCTGTTTCTTGATTGCAACTGGATAGAAGGGTAATCTGTCTTGCCGTCTAAATGCTTGTACATGTTCACGAACATGCTGCCGGTTAAGATTTTATAAGTGGTAAAAAAGCTTACCTTGGCATTTTTCATGTCGGGCAGTTTTTTCGAGAAAGTTTTCCAGGCCCTGTCCGGGTGTTGGAAAAAGAACATGAACCCGCTTGTCCAGCATCCCAGTAAGATATAATCAGCCCCCTCCAATAAACCTTCCTGGTAATCATAAATGTTTTTGAAACTTGCTTCTATGTCTTTTGATTTAAGGTAATCACAAATTTGCCGGGCGTACTCCCGGGTATTGCCTGTTTTGCTGTGATAAAGGATAATTGCTTTTTTCATGGTCTTGATTTTTGCTTCTAAAATAATGAAATATCTGGTAAAACAATGTGAATTATTTCCTTAAAAAGGATTATTCTCTCCCGTTTATTACAGACAAGGAAGTTCAAGAAAAGTTGCACCCCAATGTTGTTATCCATTCCTATCCCGTATAATAATGCAGGCTATTTTTTATCCCATTGATATACAACGGAAACCAAAATATCCTGGGTGCTTAGTTTAAATCTTGAGTTCCGGGTATAATAATCAGCATTACGGTCGTCCCGGGTATTTAAATCCCAAAAGATAAACTCGGGGGAAAGTTCAGCACTGAGGTAAAAATTTTCTGTCAGTGAATATAAAAAACCAGCATGAAAACCCAGCCCGGGATTTATATCATATGATTCACTGCCCCTTTGCCGCTCGCTTAAAGTGGGGTCATCTATATTACTAGCATTAAGTGAATTATAGCTTATAGCACTCAAGCCGTAAAAGGCCGTGAGTTTTTCGTTTACTATACTTCTTTTTTCAACCCCGGCAGAAAAATCTATAGAATAATGTCTAAATTGGATATGAGAAACACCCGATTGGGTCGGTACATGCCTATGCGAGGAATAAAAAATATCTAAAAGGTTAAACCGAATGAACCAGTTATTGCTTATGCCCATTTTATATTGAAATTCAAGCGAGCGATCCCCCAAGCCAGAGGTTGATAGATAGAGTTCCCTCTTTTTGTTTAAGGTACTGTCTTGCTGAGCAAATAGTTGGAATGTCAAAGCCACTAGGGCGCAGGTTAAAAAGCATTTTTTTATAAGCATTGGTTTAATTGTTTATCAATTTATTACAAGTCTAATATCAAGTTTTTGTTTTTGGCCATGTTTTTTATTGCACGGGCCTGGTACCATTTCGAATATCATGGGCAATTTGCTTTAATTGTTCCCGGCTTATTTTTTCCCTTACATGGCTGTCTAGCAGCATCCTTTTTTCATTTTCCTCTACCAGGGCGTACCAGTCGCCTGGATCAGGTAAATCATATTTTTTCCTGGGCAACAGGTGCATATGAAAATGTTCCACGGTTTGACCTGCATATTTTCCATCTTGTAAGCTAATATTGAACCCATTACCACTAAATGATTGAAGTAATAGTTTAATAGACTGCCGTGCGGTCAGCATCAGCTCCGCCAATTCTACTTCCTCGAAATCCATCAAGCTTTTCACGTGCGCCTTGGAGATAAGCAAGGAATGGCCTGGCAAAATAGGGGCCCTATTGTATATGGCCAGGAAATACCGGGATTCGTGAAAGGCAATTTCCCTAATATTGTCTTGGCAAAAAGGACAGTTCATCTGTTTAAAATTTTTTGTTTACAAAATTTTTTAAAACCTTTGTTAATGGGATTTTTTTTTTAATCCTTGCCAAAAATAACAGGGCTATTTTAATATTACTATTAATTATTTGCCAAAGTACTTTTAACAGAAGCTAAATTAACACATTCTAATAACATGAAAAAAGAATCCATTTACTATTTTGAAAAAGCCGGTAAGGAAAACCGGGAAAACCTATTAAAAATCGTGAAAGAAAGGCTTTCCAAAGGAGATATCCGGCACGTGGCAGTGGCTACCTCTGGCGGCGAAACGGCACTGAAGTTGAGCGAATTGTTAGGGAAACAAGATGTCCATATCGTGGCCGTGGGCCTTCACGCGGGCTTCCGGGGCGGTGATCAAACCCCGCTTCCTGAAAAAGTACGTGATGAGCTAAAAAACAAGAATATAGATGTGTGTATTTCATCTCATTCTTTAAGTGGTATCAGCCGTTCTTTTTCCAAGAAGTTTGGCGGTATAAGCCCCCCGGAAATCATGGCAGAAACACTACGCCTGTTTTGTGGCCATGGTTTAAAAGTATGTGTTGAGATATCTATCATGGCAGCGGATTCCGGGCTAATCCCCACTGATGAAACCATCCTTGCCATCGGGGGTACCCATGGCGGGGCGGATACGGCAATTACCTTAAAACCTGCACACCAAAACAATTTATTTGAAATAGAAGTTAAAGAGGTATTAGCTAAACCATTGTCTGTTTGATTTTTATTCATGGGATAAACAATAACCCAAGTTTATTTTTTTTTCTTACTTTTGACATGTATTATTAACCTAAATAAAGACCCTAATTATGAATTATTCAAGTTTTATCCCGGTTGGTCTGGCCAGTTTGGCAATTTTGCCATCTTGCCAAAACAAAAAACAAACAAGCCGTGAAACTTCACCGAACATCCTGTTTATCGTGAGCGAGGACAACAGTCCGTTCTTGGGGTGCTATGGCGACGAGAACGCCTATACGCCCAACCTTGATAAACTCGCGAGCGAGGGGGTTTTATATGAAAACGCCTTTGCTTGTGCACCCGTTTCTGCCCCGTCCCGGTCTACCATCATCACCGGGATGTATGCCAGTAGCCTGGGCACGCACCACATGCGCAGTAACAATACCATCCCGGAAGAATTTCATTTTTTCCCTTATTACTTGAATAAGGCCGGGTATTACACGGTAAACAAGTTCAAAAAAGATTATAACATTCCCGATCAAGATAGCGTGTGGAACGTGGAAGATTGGTGGGACTATAAGGACCTTTTTAAACAACACGAGGAAGGGCAACCGTTTTTTGCCATGTTTAACACCTTTATGTCGCATGAAAGCAAGATACATGGTAACCGGGAAGATGGCATGTTAGAATATTACAGGAACGCGGCCATTAAATCACAAACCGGGGATTCTGTAATGCCGGAAAGGGTAGACAAGTTTAACTACATGCACCAGGCCGGGAGCGTGCCCCTTGCCCCATATCACCCTAAAACGCCTGAAATGGAAGAAGATTGGGCCCGGTATTACGACTGCATGAGCATGATGGACGATGAAATAGGCGAATTGTTGAAAAACCTGAAAAAAGACTCCCTGCTTGAAAATACTATTATTTTTTATTTCAGTGATCACGGTGGCGTGTTGGGCCGCAGCAAGCGCTTTACCTTCGAGTCTGGACTGCACGTGCCTTTTATCGTCCGTTTTCCGGAAAAATACCAGCATTTGGCACCGGCCAAACCGGATTCCCGACTTGATCGCGTGATATCGTTCGTGGATTTAGCCCCAACAGTGCTCAACTTGGCTGGGCTTGAAATACCCGAAAATTTTCAAGGTATGCCTTTTCTTGGCCCAAATTCTGAAAAAGAAAGGGATTACGCGTTTAGTTTCCGTGGCCGGATGGACGAGCGATACGATTTTTCGCGTACCGCACGGAACAAGAAATACCGGTATATCCGTAACTACATGCCCCAAAGGCCCTGGGGGCAACACGTGAACTACCTGTGGAAGGCCAAATCCATGCCATCGTGGGAAGAGGCTTGCCAACAAGGCGAATGCAATGAAACCCAATCACGGTTCTGGGGGCCTAAGCCCGCGGAAGAATTGTATGATATTGAAAATGATCCCCATAACGTGAACAACCTTGCCCATGATCCGGCTTACCAGGAAGTGTTGAAAGAAATGCGGGAAGCTAATAAAGGATGGATGGAGTCGATCAACGATAAGAATTTTATCCCGGAAGGGCTATATTTAAAAAACGTGAAGGATACCAATGGTTACGAGTGGTTCCAGGGAGGGAATTATGATTACAAGGCTGTACGGGATTTGGCAGATAAAGCTATCCAACGTGAACCGGCTTTTATGCCCGATTTTCAAAAAGCCTTGCACGCGGACGATCCCGTTCTCCGCTACTGGGGGGCCATGGGGTGTTGTATCCTCAGGGAACAGGCCTTGCTGGCCAAAAATGATCTCGCGGAAACCCTGGCAGACGAATCCCTGGATGTACGCGTGGCAGCTTCTGAAGCCTTGTATTTCCTTGGCGAAAAACAAAAAGCCAAAGATTGCCTGAAGCAAATTTTACAAACCAAGGGGATGGGCGTGAACGATTACCTGGAACTCGCGCGGACTAATGCCCTGAACGTGGTCGATATTATGGTGCCGGTTGACAAAGGATATTTCATGAAGGAAATCAAGGAGTTGGTGCAGCGGGAAGAGAAAGGTTATGATCAGCGCGTGGCCGAATACCTGTTTGCCACGCTTCAGTTATGATTTTTTATTTTATATCATGATCAAGCACCCGGTTTCAGCTAAAGCTGAAACCGGGTGCTTGATCAAGGGCTATACCTTAGAACGTAGAATAACTACCGAAAACCACGAGAGGGTAAATTCATTAGGATCAATAGTGCTAGCTTGTCCAGGTGTCACTCATGCGTTACATGTAAGATAGGCTAAGCTTTTACCAGTTCCACGAGCCCATCCTCCCGTGCCACGGCCTTTAGAACAAAGTCCACGGCATCCAAGTCCACACAGAGCTCGAAATCGGTAAAGGGGGAACGTTCCTGGTTGGCAGCCAGGAAAAATCGTTTGCCACTGCTCGTCCGGAGTTTTTCTACCATGGCATCAAAATCAACTGCTTGTTGCATAAGCTTATCGCGCATATAATGGGCACAGGATAAATCTTCGTCGGCAGGTTGGATCCCGGCATAGCCCATGGCGACCAGGGATACTTTTTCAGGTTTTTTTTCTTGGATATACCGGACCACGGCGCCCGCGTTCACGAAACTGCCGGTAATAATTTCATCGGCATTTTCCGCGTTGGCAATGCCCTGGGTGCCGGCACTCGTGGTTTGTACCACGGTTTTGCCCGTAAAATCAACATTTTCGATATGGGTGGGGCTGTTCCCGTGATCAAACCCCGGTTGGATACGTTCGTTCCGTTCGCCCATCAGGATATAGCCCGGGTTTTCTTCTTTCAAGCGATAGGCAATATTGATATCGCCTACCGGGATAATTTTCTCAGCCCCGTTGCGGGCCACGTAGCAATCAACCGAGAAAGCCCTGAAAACATCAATAATGACAGTGAGGCCCCGGGCCATCTTTGCACCTTCAATGTATTCTAATACCTGTATTTCCATGGAAAAACCATTAATAAACGCGAAATTCTTAGTTACTTTGTATGGCAAAAATAAATATATTCTTTTTCTTTTTAAGTAATTTATAGGATTGGAATGCTGAAAAAATTCAAGAAATTTGTCCGTCGTGCGCTTGAGTATCTTTCAACAGATATATGGCGTATCCCGCTTGAGAACGTGGCCGCCCCCAAGTCTTTTTTCCTGCGGATTACCCGGGTTATAATTTTGGCTTTCAGGGGATTTTCTGAAGACAAGATCCAATTGCGCGCCTCTGCCTTGACCTTTTTTACCCTTTTGTCCATTATTCCCATCATTGCCCTGGCTTTTTGGATAGCACAAGGTTTTGGCTTTGAAAAAGGTTTGGAGTCGTTTATTCGCGACAACCTGGCCGTGCAGTCTAATATAGAAGATTGGTTGATCCACGTGGCCACGCGCATCCTTACCAACGCGCAAGAAGAATTCCTGGCCGGCATCGGGGTAGTAGTCCTTTTGTTTGCCGTTATCCGGGCACTTGATAATATCGAGGGGGCTTTTAACCAGGTTTGGCAAATAAAACGGTCCCGGGGTTTTTCGCGAAAAGTCGCTGATTATACTTCGCTTGTATTCCTCGCTCCAATTCTTATTATTATTTCCAGTAGCGTGTCGGTGTACATTTCTACCCAGGTAAAGAACCTCTCGGGTGATGTTTCTTGGGCCGAGTATATAGGGCCAATTCTTTCATTTATACTTCGTTTATTGCCTTATTTGATTATCTGGTTGTTGCTTACATTGTTATACTTGATTATGCCCAATACCAGGGTCAAGCTATCCTCTGCTATTGCCGCGGGAATCATCGCTGGTTCCCTGTTCCAATTCTTGCAGTGGAGTTACATTCACCTACAAGTAATCGTATCCCAGAACAACCCGCTTTGGGGTGGTTTCGTGGCATTTCCATTGTTCCTCTTGTGGATACAGTTTAGCTGGATCATCGTGTTGTTCGGGGCAGAAATATCCTTTGCCAGCCAAAACGTGCACAAGTACGAGTTCGAGGCCGACATGAAAAACCTTAACCGGGCGTTCAGGAAAAAAGTGGCCTTGATGGTAACCCATATGGTAATAAAATGTTTTGAAGAAGGCAAGGCCCCCGTGAAGCCCTCAGAAATATCCAATCACATGGAAATCCCTATTCGCTATATCCGTGACGTGATGTTTGAATTAAGCGACTGTGGGATATTTGTTGAAATTGAAGACAGTAACCGTGAAGAAGTGGCTTTTTTGCCTTCCCGGGATATCCACCAGATGGATATCTTGTTCGTGTTACAGCGGATGGAAGAAACGGGACGGGAAATGCCCCTTCAGCCAAAAGAGTTAGCCCAAAAAATCGAAGAAAAGTTTGATGGGTTTTTTAAAACTTTAAAAAACCAACACGGGAACAACTTGCTAAAAGACCTTTGACCGGGTATTGTACAATTGCCTGAAATATAGCAAGAAACCTTTTAAGAAAGAGGGTATGTGCACGCTCGCGAAAATAAACAATTCCTGGTACACGGTTGTTTCCTCGTCAAGAAAGCGCAACACCCGCCACCCCTTGTTCCGTTCGAAAAGCCTGTAAAACACCTTGGCTCCCGGTGCATAGCCATTTTGCAGCACGTTCAGGTGTGTGCTGTCGTACATGTGAAACCGGTGGCTTAAAAGGGACGGGCGATAGGAAGGGGGCATTCCTTTTTCCAACCTGCGCACCATTTTTTTTAGTTTTGCCTGCATGGTAAGAAAAGTGTACCCTGCCGATGACTTGATCATGTTACCTGGCATCCCGATATTGACAACCCTTTCACCGGGTGGTTGAAAGCGGTAAGTGGTAAGGGGGATAATGCCATATTCTTTTCGGGTAATTTCGTAGGACACTTTTCCCAAGAGTTTGTCAATATATTTTTTCAGGTTTTCCTCGTATTCCCTTGATGATAAAAAATCAAGGGAAAATACCGTGAATTCCACCAAAGCTTCTTGATCATTAAACGGCAAAACATAAGCGAACCGGGTTTGTTTTCGTTGCTGGGGCACGCTAAAGTCCATTAACAAGGCTTTACCAGGGTGAAAAAAAGGCTCTGTTGTTGTTATGAACCAACCTTTAAAATGCTGAAAAATGCCCGGGTAAGGATGTGCTAGCATAAGTTTGAAATCCGGCGGGCAACTATTGAACACCAAGGGGGCGCGATAACAATGCTTTCGGGTTTTTACCTGGGCATAATGCCTTCCCGAATGTATACCCAAGATATTTTCATGGCGGTAGTCAAAATTCGGGTTTGCCTTGATGTCTTTCTTCACGTGTTCATAAAAGTCCTTGGCTTCGATTAGCTTGTACTGGTAATTTCCCATTTCAAGCTTTTTCTCCTGCTGGTAATATTTCACCGATAAGTTATCCCATTTGCAACTCACCACTTCATCAAAGGCGTTGTGATCGTTTTCGTCCCAAAAACACCAGGTGCGGTTGTTTACTTTTTTCCAGGCCTTATCAAGCAATAAAACCTTTTTTTCCCGCGAAGGGGAACGGTTCATGAAATACGCTAATTGAAACCCTGCACATCCGGTCCCTGCTATAATAATATCAAATTGTTCCATTTAAAAATAAACACTTTTTATGCCAATAAAAAAGATAAACTGGATAATGAAATAGGCTTCGAGTAAAATGGAAGAATATATTACCTTACGGATTGAAAGCAGGTAAGAACTGGCAAATGCCAAGACAAACCACGTGGCGTAATTTGTCCAGGGAACGGTTATTTGCTCCCAGCCCCAGTAATTCAAGTAAATAGCAACCGGTTCCATGAAATAATCAAATATCACGATAAGTAGACCGCAAAGAAAAGCAATGATAAGGGGGCCTTTCGACCATTTCTTGGCAATTTGGTGACAGGCCAGGATCAACACGAGCCAGTTCATCGAGATAATAAGGGGGACGCCCCATAATTTTCTTGAAAAGATATCACCGTACCGGTATTCCCCAAAAGCCAAGCCATAATTGACACCGGCCGCTTCTACCAAAAAAGAAACAAGAAAGATGATAAAACTAATGGCCACCAAGCGCCGGGAGGGGTTGAAAATGAATAAAACGGCCATGGCCAGCAAGTTGGTAATAAACAACAAGGCTTCGGTTATTTGCAGGCTTACATCCCCGAACGATTGGCTGCCATGAGCGGGTACCCCGGCCCCGTATGTCAGGGAAAAAAGAACGATAAGCGCTATCTCGATAGGTTTTTGATAGGTTTTCAAAATGACATGTTTTGCGTCAAATATAAAAAATAAAATTATAAGTTATCTAGCCTATTTAACATAATTATGACGATATTTTCACCTGTTTCAACTGAGAAGGGCATATGATTTTTGTCAGAAACGCATGAAACCAAATAGGTATAGAAGTTACAGGCAAATTGAAATTTATTATCATGGGTATCAAATAACGATTTTCTTTCGTATATTTATATAAGAAACAACAACAAAAAAGGTGGAGGGTTTCACCATGAAAACAATACTCATTCAAATTATCATTTTGTTCCTTATCGGGACATTTAGCTAGAATCACAGGCCGTTAAGCACGAAGATGAAAATACAAGCCCTGGTAAAATCGTGGACTTGGATTTAAGCTTGGTCATGGGATCAAGTTACGTGGAAAGTTCCTTGGAAATTGAGCCTTGGATGCGCGAGGAAATGGAACCGGAGAAGGTTTGTTCAACAGTCCCTGAAAACGACATACCCCTGGAAGCTTGGATGCAAAGCGAGATGAAAGCAAAAGAAGTACTAAAATTGGAACATGAGCCGGAATTGAAAATTGAACCCTGGATGGTACAACAATTCTAACCAGGGACATGACATGAAAAGGTAATTAGTGCCTTTTTAAAAATTACATGGCCGCTAACAATACTTGTTAGCGGCTTTATTTTATCGCTTTGCTGGCCTGGTCAATCTCTGCCATTTCCTTATCATTGAGTTTAAAATTCATGGCCCTTGCATTGCTGTTGGCCTGTTCGGGTTTGCTGGCCCCCGGGATGGCCACCACGGTATCGCCATGAAAATTTATTAACCAGTTTAAAGCTACCTGGGCAGGGTTTACCTGATAATTTTCAGCAATGGTTTTTAATAGATCAATCAAAGGCTTTGTTGTTTCCAGGTAGCTTTTTTTAAACTGGGGCAAGTAACGTCGAATTCCTAATTTTTTGTTTAATAAATCCGGATTATCATGAAATTTGCCTGTCAAGATTCCCTGGGCCAGGGGCGAGTATGCTATGATCGAGATGTTATGTTCCTTGGCGGCTTCAAGTATCCCGTTGGATTCAATCCGCCGGTCCAGTAAATTATATTTTACCTGGTTTGATACCAAGAAACTGCCTTTTGATTTTAATTCGCGGTGGGCCTCGAGCATTCTTTTCACGGAAAAATTACTTACACCGGCGTACCGTATTTTTCCTTCCAGCAACAGTTCCGCCATTTTCCGCATTTGTTTTCTTGTTGATGAAAAGGAAAAAGGTTGGTGAACTTGGTACAAATCAAGCGCGTAATGGTTTAATGCCTTAATGCGTTGGTCAATCGTGCGGGTTATAGACCCGGCAAAACGAAATGCCGGCCACCATTTATCGGCCAGTATAACCTCTTCCGAGTGGATATTTAACTCCGTTAATGCCCTGGTAAGGGTTTTTTCTGACTCGCCCCGGCCATATACCTCGGCCGTGTCGAACCAATTAATGCCGCCTTCATAAGCTACACGGATGATTTCTTTAGCAGCCTCGTAAGGAATGGCAGGCCAAAATTTCCCTGCCAGCCCTTTTTCATTGCTAAATTGCCAGGTTCCCAGTCCAACAGGGGAAATATCCAAGCTGGATTGCCCTAGTTTACGTAGTTTATCTGTTTTGCCCATTTTTTACTTTTTATTGTAGAAAACAATATTTTTTTTAATTGGTTCAAATCGCGTTAATTGTAACCTAAAGAGGCATTCAACCATGCTAAGGGTTTAAATCATCGGTTGAATATTTTTCTTTTTCATTCACAGTTTTAAACAAAGCACTGGCAGAAAAACATGGCATTTTGACATATTTTTATTACTTTCGTAAATTAGATATAAAAAATGATATGCCATATAACCCTGCCGGATAGCTTATTGGAAAAAATAAAATGTATCCATGTATCCCAATCCAGCCCGGTACCATAAATTAATGGAGAAAACATACCATGAAGTACAAACCCGTCAAAGCCACCGTGGGGGCTATCCTTTATCCTTCTGAAGACCGGAAGGACATCATTCTTATGACCAAACGTAATATTTCGCCTTTTAAAGACCAATGGTGCCTTCCTGGCGGCCATATCGAGGCATTTGAACCAACAAAAGACGCGATTGTAAGGGAAGTAAAAGAAGAAACAGCTGTTAAGTTCCAACCAGAATTCATGGGGTGGTTCGAGGAAATATTTCCTGACATGGACATCCATCACGTGGCCTTGTTTTTTCACGGCCAGGCACAAGGCAGGCCTGCCCAGGACGAAGACGAGGTAAGCGAGGTGAAATGGATGAAAGTAAACGAGGCTTTACAACACGACCTGGCCTTCCTGCATGATGAAGTGCTCGAGTATTACAAGTACCACGTGCTAGAAGAAAATTAGGGATATCAATGCCACTACCGTGTACACGGGGTTGTTCAAAATTAATTAACAGGTTTTTACAGTTTTATACCCACCCCCTTTGATCCGTCGAAGTTTAAACAGAGGCATTAATCCCCTCTATCGCGAGGGAGGGGTAGCAGGCCCTGGTAAATAAAAAAATAATTTCCTGAACTTTTTCCCGACAATGCCGGGCTTAGTAAATTTATGGACAGGAAGGGAAACTGGTGGCTGCAAAACCCATTCATTCATCTAAACTGAAGCCCTTGTCCAGTTTTTCGTGCAAAAATACTTTGCCGCTTTTTTCGTATTGGCTTAGCGTTTGGCCCGAGCCTTTCATTTTCCACTTGTAAATAATCAGGCCTTCCAGGCCAACGGGCCCCCTTGCATGGATTTTATTGGTGCTAATGCCCACTTCCGCCCCAAGCCCGTACCGGAAACCGTCACTAAAACGCGTGCTGCAATTCCAAAACACGTTGCCTGAATCCACCAGGTTCATGAAGAGGTTCGCGTTGGCCTTGTCAGTAGTAACGATGGAATCCGTGTGCCCGGAACCATATTGGTTCACGTGATCGATAGCTACTTGAATATTGGGTACCGTACGAATAGACATAATATAATCCAGGTACTCGGTGCTCCAATCCTCTTTTGTAGCAGCTTTAATATCAATGTATTCCCGGGTTTTGTCACATCCCCTCAATTCTACTTTCTGTTTATCCATGGCTTCTTTCAGTAGGGGCAAGAATTCTTTCGCCTTTTTCTCGTGTACCAAGAGGGTTTCGGCCGCGTTGCAAACGGCCACGTACTGGGTTTTAGAATCGACCGAGATATCCAGGGCTGCGCGGGTATCGGCCAACGCATCAATATACACGTGGCAGATGCCATCGGCATGGCCTAGCACGGGAATGTTAGAATGATCCATGATGTATTTCACGAACTCGTTAGAACCCCGTGGCACGATTAAATCAATGTACTCGTCCATTTTCAACATTTCGCCAACATCTGACCGGGTTTCCAGCAATTGTATCCAACCATCCGGGATACCGGCATTGGTTGAAGCCGTGGAGATAATTTCCGCGAGTACCCGGTTCGTGTGTTGTGCCTCGCTGCCCCCTTTTAAAAACACCGCGTTGCCGCTTTTCAGGCAAAGGCAAGAGATTTGCACCAGCGCGTCAGGCCGGGATTCAAAAATCACCCCGATAACGCCGATAGGGCACGAGACCTTGTACAATTCAAGGCCATCATCAAGGGCCTTGGCCGAGAGGGTTTGACCTATCGGATCGGGTAATTTTATTAAACTAAGGATGCCTTGAATGGCCCCTTCGATTTTCGCCCGATCAAATTTTAGCCGCTTTAACAAGGGAGCGGCCAAGTTATTGTCCTTGCTGTATTGTAAATCTTTTTCGTTGGCTTCAATTATTTCATTGGCCTTTTCCCGTAAGGCATCAGCAATAGCTTCTAAAGCTTGGTTTTTCTGTTCAGTGAATATGGCCGATAATTTTATCGAAGCGGGTTTGGCTTGCTTGGCGGCTTCCATTATTTGCATTTCGCGTACGCTTTTCTTGTTTTTATTCCGTGACAAAGATATCAAAAAAAAGTCGGGAATGATTCCCGGGCAGTCATTTGATAGCACCCGAAAAAAAAGTTATTTTTACAGCGTATTTATCACGCTTTAACTGATCGTGAAAATGTGATTTTTATTAGTTTTAGGGCCTGTAAACGCGAAAGTATGAAATCATTAAAAAATAGGTTGTTATTTTTATTTTCCATTGTCTTCTTTCTTTTAGTTATCATCGTGATAAGCTTTTTTGTCCATGATAATAAAATAGATAAAGTACTTGAATGCCAGGAAAGGTTATCCGGGATAAATTATTTGTTAACAAAATCCAAGGCCATTCAAAACGATTTTTTTTTGCAGGGGGCTTTATCCTCCGGGCATACAGGAAAAAGCGATAAATACAAAAATCAATATACTAAAGTTCAGGCAGTAATACACGAAAAACTAGATAGTTTAACGACGTCCCCGCTTTGCAAAAATATAGTTCTTCAGGCCAACTTTAAAGAGTTAAGGCGGAATATCGAAAGGCAAGATAGCCTTTTCACTAGGCTGGTTACAGGTATCTGCCAAAAAAAACCGCTAAACCCAGGTAAAAAAGAAGCAGCCGCCCCGGAAACCAATGGCAATTTAACCCGTTACCAGGAAAGCATGAAAACAAGAGCACGTTTGAATAAATTATTTGCCAAAATTAACCGGGATATTGAAAAAACAAAGCTCCAGTTTAGTCGTTTAGAGGCCCGTTCCAGCAAGCGGGTCAAAAACATATCCTTCCTTGCCCTTATCATTGCAGCAGGTGATACCATACTTGTTTTTTATTTGTTATTACAAAAACTCGGGAAACCGATCAAGAAATTAACACGATCGATACAAGATATTATTCAAAGCGACTTTGCCGTGAACAAATCCATCCCGCTTATTAAAAGCAAGGACGAGATGGGGCAGTTATCCTATCATTTTAAAGAAATGTACCATAAAATACAACAACGCACGAGGCAACTAGAACAAAATGCCAAGGAAATTGCTGCCCAGCGCGACAAAATTGTAAAGAACCAGGAAATAGTGAACGCGAGCGAGGAAAGAATCCGGTCGGCCAACTTGAAGATACTGGAACAACAAGAAAATATTACCGATAGCATTCATTATGCCAAGCGTATCCAACAAGCTGTACTGCCCAGGGGTTCATACATCAAGAAATGCATTCCCAAGTATTTTATTCTTTATTTGCCAAAGGATATCGTGAGTGGTGATTTTTACTGGGTTACCCGAAAGGCCAATACCGTGATGATCGCGGCCGCTGATTGTACTGGTCACGGGGTACCGGGCGCTTTCATGAGTATGTTGGGCATATCTTTTTTGAACGATATCTTGCGAAAAAACATGAAAAAATTCTTCGAGAGCCGCTTGAAGGCCAGTGATTTTCTAGAGGAATTACGGAAAAAAGTAAAAAAAGCCCTGGGCAGGGGCAAGGAAGATAGCGTGATGAAAGACGGGATGGATATCACGTTCTGTATTATTGACCTGGACAATAACATGATGCAGTATGCTGGTGCCTTTAACCCCTTGATAATTATTCGCGATAATGAACTGATCAAGGTAAAAGCCACCCGGAACCCCATCGGATCGTATATCTGGGAAACAGCATTTGAAAACCATGAATTGCAATTGCATAGTGGTGACCGCTTGTACATGTTTTCTGACGGCTTTATTGATCAATTCGGGGGAAAGGATAACAAGAAATTCAAGAACAAGCCTTTTGAAAAATTACTTTTAGGCATACATCAGAAACCCATGGCCGAGCAACATGATATCCTTGAAAAAACACTGGAAGATTGGCGGGGCGATAACGAGCAGGTGGACGATGTGCTCGTGTGTGGTTTTTTAATCCCTTGATGGTTTAATCCACGAATAAACTATTTATCTCCCAGGTAAACCCCCAGTGCCCGGGCACTTTTGATCCTTTTATACAAGGGGAGAAAATGAAAGAGGCCGTTTTGAAAGTTCAGGATGCTATCATCTTCATGTAATACTAATTGAATAGGATGTCGCGTTGATGATCTTTCAAAACAGCCTCAATGCTTATATGGATTATTGCCCGTGGGATTAATCAGGTGTTACCGTATAAGCCCGCGGAAAGCCGGGTTGGCCTCGAAATTAAAAACGACTGGTAAAATAACAAATTCAGCCACGGGTTCACCATCTACCTTGGCCGGTTCCCATTTTTCTGAAGTAGCTTTTACCGCCTGTATAGCTTCTTTCTTCATCATGTCCACGGCCCTTGCATAAGGGGTTTCAATGTCTTCGCTTGCTTTAGCAAAACCTACATTACCTTTTTCATTCTAATTTTTCTAGTTCTTCAAAGCTTTTTTGTGCTAACAGGTTAGCTGGCAAAAAAGAAATAATCAATAAAAAACTCAAAGTTTTTACATTTTCCATAACAATACATTTTTTTGGGTTTCTATCCTTAAAGAAAATGTTATGCCAAAAATGAATTGAAAGGTAATATAATTATAATATACTGATTAACGGAGGATAATAATTATGTTTTTTGTCCAACTACATACAATTGCTCAATAGACACTGGAATAAGTTTCCGCACATTGTGAAGTTTACGCTACAAATGAGAAGCAAAAACCGGACACCAAGAATTGGCAATGGCCCATAGCCTGAAAGCCCCCCATTTTTTCAGGAAATAAGGTTATATCCTGGCCAAGGCAAGGAATACAACGTGTAAGGTAATGGTCAGGAACAGGTAAATATTCCTAGCCAGCCAAGGCTTCAAGCCCAAAAGATTGTATTGTATCGCGTGCTCCTGGCAAGAACTTACACAATCCCCGCAAAGGGTACATGTTATACCGGGTTGTCTTTTTTTAATATCTTGTAATGATAAAGCATTATATTTACACGTGCCGGAACATTTCAAGCACTGGTTACAGCTTGAATGTATACTCATCTTGAAGGGGTTCAAGTACCCAAGGTAATTTACCAGGGTGCCAAGGGGGCAAAAAGCCGTGCAATGGATCATTGAACCTTTTTTTCTACTGATAATCAATATAAACAGCCCAAGGATGCCGAATAAAATCCCAGCCCCGGTAGAAACATATCTATTGGCGCCAAACCAACGGAATAGGAGGGAAGCCCCAATAATGCCCAGCAGGATTGAAAATTTGAATTGGTTTGTGTTTTTGGTGCCAGTACTTGTTTTTTGGCCTTTACAAGCCAATGCCCCAAAATAACATAAATGGCTGCACCAGGCCGGGCCCGATAAGATGATCGTGCTGATAAACAAGATGGTCATGAACGAGATTTCGGCCCGGTAAAAGGGGCCGGCAATAATCATGGCCGGTACGGGCAAATGCAGTTTCCCGGTCATTAAAAATTCTTCAAACCCGATGAGCCCCAGCAAAAGTTGCGTGAAAAACACACCAGAGAATATTCCCCAGCTTCTCACGCGCCACACGGCCGATTTTTCGGGTTTTTTCATTTGATGGGCCAAAAAACCACCGTAAAAAGACATCAATCCTACTTGTAACAAATGTTACAATAAACCTTTTCTTTGCAACAAGGGTTTTATCTCGGGTTGGTGCCCCCTGAAGGCTTTGTACATGCCCATGGCGTCCGTTGTCCCACCCCGCTCAAGGATATTTTCCCGAAAAGCCTTCGCGGTTTCCTTGTCAAAAAGCCCATTTTCTTTAAATGCCTGGAAGGCATCTGCATCGAGCACCTCGGCCCAGATGTAACTGTAATAACCGGCCGAATACCCGCTGCTAAAGATGTGCCGGAAATAAGGCGTGCGGTAACGTACCACGATTTCCGGTATCAAGCCAATACTGGTCAACACTTCTTCCTCGAACGCCATCACCTCCAGGTTTTCTTGCTTTTCTTGTAACGTATGCCAATGCATGTCGAGAAAAGAAGCAGCGAGGTACTCCACGGTTTCAAAACCCTGGTTAAAATACCGGCTTTCCTCAATTTTCTTGATGATTTCATCAGGAATAACATCGCCCGTTTGATAATGTTTAGCGTACATTTTTAAAACTTCAGCCTCGGATGCCCAATTTTCCATGATTTGGGAGGGCAGTTCAACAAAATCGCGTGGGACTGAAGTCCCTGATAATGAATAATGCTCGCAATCGGACAACAAGCCGTGCAACGCGTGGCCAAATTCATGAAAAAGGGTGGTCACTTCTTCAAATGTTAGCAAGGAGGGTTGTGAAGCTGTTGGTTTTGAGAAATTAAGCACGTTGGTGATAACGGGGGTAATGTATTTACCATTTTTCACGTGTTGTTTCCGGTAAGAATTCATCCAGGCACCGCCCCGTTTGCTTTCCCTTGGAAAAAAATCCATGTACAAGATGCCCACGTGGGATCCATCGCTTTCTTTCACTTCAAATGTTTTCACGTCGTCGTGATAGGTAGGCAAATCAGTCCGCTCTGTTATTTCCAGGCCAAATAACTTGTTGGCCACCATGAAGGCGCCTTCCCGAACATTTTCAAGGGCAAAATAAGGCCGCAGGATATTGTCGTTAAGGGCAAATTTTTCTTGTCGTACTTTCTCGGCATAATACCACCAGTCCCAAGGTTTTAATTCATAATCATTTCCCCCTTCATGTATTTTTTCCTGTAAAAGTTTAGCTTCTTCCTTGGCCTTGTCAAGTGCCGGGCGCCATACTTTTTCCAGTAAATCAAACACTTCTCGTGAATCGCGTGCCATCCGGTCTTCTAACACGAGGCTAGCATGGTGGTCATGGCCAAGTAACCTGGCTTTCTCGATCCGTTTATTCACGATTTTCTTGGCTATTTCCTTGTTATCGTGTTCGTTTCCGTTGTTGCCCCGGTTAATGTATGCTTTGAAGATTTTTTCGCGTAGGTCGCGTTTTTCAGAATACTGTAAAAACGGGATAAAACTAGGTTTTTGAAGGGTAAAGGCCCATTTGCCGTCAACATCCAGGCTAGTAGCGGTTTCAGCAGCTCCCTGAACAACTGCTTCCGGCAAACCGGCTAAGTCTTTTTCATCATCAATAACCAACTTCCAATCATTGGTTTCGGCCAACACGTTTTGGCCAAATTCCAGGCTCAACACCGACAATTGTTCGTTAAGTTCCCGTAACTTATTTTTCTTTTTTTCGGGCAAATTCGCGCCCTTGGTAATAAATTTTTTACGGGTTTCTTCCAGCAGTTTTTTATCCCCTGGCGATAAATCCAGTTTGTCTTTTGCCAGGTAAACACTTTCGACACGTTCAAATAATTCCGTGTTCAAGTAGATATCGTCCCAGTGGGAGGATAATTTAGGCGAGATTTCTTTCGCGATTTCCTGTAGCTTATCGCTCGTGTGCGCCGAGTACAAGTTATAAAATACCCCGCTCACGCGGTGCAGGTCTTCGCCGCTTTCATCCAGTGCCACCAGGGTGTTGCTAAAATCCGGGGCTTCACCCGTGCCCAGGATGGCCTGGATTTCTTCCTTTTGTTTCTTAATAGCGGTTTCAAAAGCCGGTAGGTAATGTTCCTCTTTTATTTCAGCAAAAGGGGGCACACCGTGCGGTGTATTAAATTCAGTTAACAAAGGGTTGTTAGAAATTGTTTTTTCTTGTTTACAAGCATTTGATACCATGATAATTACAAATAAAATTGATAAAATGACTATTTTTTTCACTTTTTCTGATTTTTAGTTTCACAATATAAATTATTAAACAATGGATTATAGGCAATTGGCGAAGGGATTTGATTAAAAACAGAAATGATCCCAAGCGCGTTTATACCTTTAATTTTTCCTTTTCAGATTTAGCTATAATCACGGCACCGCAACTATCGCTCCACACGTTGGTAGCTGTCCTGAACATGTCAAGGATACGATCCACCGCTAAAATTAACCCTACCCCTTCGAGGGGCAAACCGACAGCTGACAAGATAACCGTTATCATGACCAGGCCGGCCATGGGTATGCCTGCCGCGCCAATCGAGGCAAGCAGGGCCGTAACCACGACAATTCCTTGTTGCCATAAGTTTAAGTCAGTGCCGTAGGCTTGTGCTATAAACATGGCGGCCACGCATTCGTACAAGGCTGTCCCGTCCATGTTAATGGTTGCGCCCAACGGGAGGGTAAAACTGCTTACCTTGTTCGATACCCCCGAGTTGTATTCCACCGCGTTCATGGTAAGGGGCAAGGTAGCACTGGAAGAAGAAGTGGAAAAAGCCGTGAGCAAGGGTGTGGTAACCGCTTTAAAATGTTTTACCGGCCGTGCTTTACCGAGAAACTTAAGCAGAAGCGGAAGGCTTATGAA
>CAZKIR010000003.1:26071-30718 GCA_964552835.1 uncultured Bacteroidales bacterium | reverse complement strand
CCAGGGCGTCTTTCCAGGCCTTGGTCAGGTTATCGCGACTGGCCACGCCACAAGCATTATTGTGTTTCAGGATGGCAAACGTGGTTTCTTCAAACTCGGAAATCAGGTTCACGGCCGCGTCAATATCTAGCAAGTTATTGTATGAAATTTCTTTGCCGTGCAACTGTTCGAACAAGTCGTCTAGTTTGCCAAAGAAAATGCCCTTTTGGTGGGGATTTTCGCCGTAACGAAGGGTTTTTCCCGATATTTCGCTGGCCTTGAACACCGGTAAGTGGGCGTCACGGTTAAAATAATGAAAAATTCGCGTGTCGTAATGAGAGCTAATATTGAAGGCTTCCAGGGCATGATTTTTCCGGTCTTCCAGGCTAGTCTCCCCGTTTTTCCCGTTCAAGAGGGCCAGGAGGCTTTCATACTGGCCGCGGTGGGACACGGTCAACACGTCTTTAAAATTTTTCGCGGCCGCCCGTATCAGTGAAATCCCGCCAATGTCAATTTTTTCAATAATATCCTGTTCTTTTGCCCCGGATGCAATGGTTTCTTCAAAAGGGTACAGGTCCACGATAACCAGGTCTAATCCCGGTATCTCGAATTGTTTTACCTGTGCCTTGTCTTCCTCGTTATCGCACCGTGAGAGGATGCCACCGAATATTTTCGGGTGCAAGGTTTTTACACGGCCACCCAGGATGGAAGGGTAGGAGGTAAGGTCTTCAACGGCTGTTACGGGTATCCCCAGGTCGCGGATAAAAGTATAGGTGCCACCGGTAGAGTAAAGGTTAACATTTAGTTCATCGAGTTTTTTAACGATAGGTTCCAGCTTGTCCTTGTGGTATACTGAAATAAGTGCAGATTTTATATTTTTGTTATCAGACATGAAATGTAAATATTTTAGAAGTTGTAAAAATTATTATTGTCCTAGTAATAAAAATGGCTATAAATATATACAAAACAAAAAGAAAAACGTGTGAATTGGGTTAATTTTATTCTACTATCCTTTTCCATGCAGGTTGCCAAGGCGTTAGTTCATTGATTTTAATATTTTTAACGTTTGCCCGGCCTGTATGCGGCTGGCGTTGTTGATGCCGTTCCAACGCATGATTTCATGATCGCTTACACCGGGAAATTTTTGGGCAATTTCCCATAAGGTATCGCCCCTTCGTACCGTGTAATAGATAAATTCGGCATCTGGCGGAAGGGGTGTTGTCTCTGGCACGACCGGGGGGCTGTTGCTTGAACTGGCCGTGCCTTGTTTTTCTAAAAAACTCGAGGAATTTATGTCCTTGTATTTACTTACCAGGCTTTTCGGGACAAATACTACCAGCTTTTGCCCCCTACGGATCAGGTTTCCGCGAATGCCGTTCCAATACCTTAAGTCACTTGTCCGCACGTCGTACCATTCGGCAATATACCCGAGGTTGTCGCCCGGTTTCACGGTATAATATAATTTGGCTTTGTTTTTCGGGGTTAAGGGCGAGTGCCGGGAGTAATAGGTGGGTTTGTCCGTTTTCAGGGCCGGGTTAAAGTACACGGAATCTTTGTAGGCCAATATGGAGTCTTCCTGTTGAATGTACCTTGATACATGCTCTAAAGGCAATTTAAGGGTGTATTTTTTATTACCTTTCGGGATAATGTTTTGCCGGTATTGCGGGTTCATCTCTTCGAGTAATTTCAAGGGCACTTGTAAAACGCGCGCTACTTGCTCGAGGTGAAGCTCTTCTGTAACGTGCACGGTATCAGATGGCAAGGTGTGTGAAAAATGCCTTGGCACGAGCTTGTGGTACTTGTAATAATTGATAAAATAGGTGGCCGCGATAAAGGCAGGCACGTATCCCCGGGTTTCCCTGGGCAAGTAATAGTAAATATCCCAGTAGTTTTTCTTGTAGCCAACTCTTCTTATGGCCTTGTTCACGTTGCCGGGGCCACAATTATAGGCCGCGATCACCAGGATCCAATCTTCATAAATCGAGTAAAGGTCTTTTAAATACCTGGCGGCGGCATGGGTGGATTGGATGGGGTCACGCCGCTCGTCTACCAAAGTATTTATCTCGAGCTTGTACATCCGGGCCGTGGGGTACATGAACTGCCACAAGCCCGTGGCCCCCATCCTTGAACGTGCCCTGGGCTCTAAAGCTGATTCGATAACAGGCAAATATTTCAGTTCCAGTGGCAGGCCATATGATTCGAGGACGGTTTCGAACAAGGGGAAATAATAATCTTTTAAGCCAAGGATATTTTCTGCTTTATCCCTTTTTTTAACCGTGTAAACATTGATAAAATTTTTCACGATCTGGTTATACGTAAGGGGGATTTCAGAGGGGATTTTTGCCAGGCGCTGCATGTATATCGAATCCGGGTAATCAATATTTGCCGGGTCTCTCGGCAAATCCAGTAAACCGGGTTGGGGGGTTGAAGTTGTCACGGGATGGCTCAAGTACCATACATTCAGCAAGCTATCTAAGCGTCGCGGGTTAATTTCTTGCTTAATGGTTTTTCCTGTACTTGCCTTGTGCCCCGTGCTATCGTTCGCGGCCATTAATTGAGCAGAGAGCGCCAGCGCTGTCAGCCCTGCAACAACATCCTTCCTGTTCATAATCTGTTGCTTTTAAAAATTTAGCGCAAAATTAATACCTAATAATGAATTATTCACATTCGCGGAGGGAATAACGACAGGATTTATTGAATAACTTAAATCTTCTGATACATCAAAATGATAAAAATGCCCGAAAACAGAAGCATCGGCCACGTTCACGAGGTAAAACGCGAAGGTGCCCAGGATAACCTGATCCCGCCATCTTTTTCGCTTGTCTTTTACTTCCAGGAGCTGCTCGTCGCGGATCATTTCCTTGCCAGCAAACTCGTTGCCGGTATGGTCGAGCAAATCCCTGTATTCATCCTGGTATTTTTGCCTGAGCAGGTATGCTTCTTTTGTTTCTTGGTAGATGGTATGGTGCTCGTGAATAAAGTAAGCAAAAGCCCCGAAACCGGCATAAACCAATGGGATTTTCCAGTATTGCCCGTTATAGGCCTGCCCCAGTCCTGGCAAAAGGGCCGAATACAGGGCTGCTTTATGGGGCGAGTGGTATTCTTGCCGGACTGGCCGGATAGCATCGGCAATGCTCAAGGTATACATGGCCCCGGCACTTGCCCAAAAGGCATTTCGTACCCATTTCGACTGGATAAGGCCTTGCCTTTGTTCTTTAAATTTTTCGGAGTTATATATTACAAAATAATCCAGCGGGGCGTTTTCTTCAAAAATATTATTGAAATTGATTATCGTGTTTTTATGCTTCTGGTTTTGCTGGAACCCCATGTATGCAAGGGCAGAAATACCCCCGTAGATCACGGGTATTTTCCAGTATTGCTTTCGTTCAAACTGGATTGCACCGGGAATAAAAGCTTTCGGGAACACCTTGTTAATTTCTGCCTTTACTTTTAAGTGGCCCGGTGCATACGAGGTGTCCGCCTCTTCTGCTGCTTGCCCGGCAGCGGGAAAAAGTTGTACGATGAAATATAAAATAAAAATATACTTCGCGTGAATTGTGGTAAGTTGTTTCAAAGTATCACCAAACCCTTTGTTTTCTAGTTAGCGTATTAAGAAAACCCTCGTTTTACAAGTCGCTATAAATAGGTAGAACGGGATTTATCCTTTAAAATTATCCAGTATCCCGATAATCCTTTCAAGGTCCTCGTCCGATTGGAATGGAATGATAATTTTTCCCTTGCCACCCGTGTTCCTTTGAAATTGCACCTTCGTGTGAAAATGTTTGGTAAGGTGGTTTTGTAGTTGCACGTATTCTTCGGGAATCTCTTCTTTTTCAATTTTTTGCTTTAGCTTGGCCGCTTTGTTGGGTTGTTCGTTGAGCTCGCGCACGACTTCCTCGGTTTTTCGCACGGAAAGCCCCTCGTCCAGTATGCGGAAATAAACCTGGACTTGTGCCTTGGGGTTTTCAATGTTCACGAGCGTGCGCGCGTGGCCCATGGATATTTTTTTCTCTCGAATGCCCAGTTGTATCTCGGCAGGCAGTTTTAGCAAGCGAAGGTAGTTCGCGATGGTGGCCCTTTTCTTACCTATCCGTTCGCTTAAGCTTTCCTGGGTAAGGGAGCATTCTTCTATCAGTCGTTGGTAAGATATGGCAATTTCGATCGCGTTAAGGTCTTCGCGTTGGATATTTTCTACCAGAGCCCATTCTAACAACCGGTCATCTTCCACGGTGCGCACGTATGCCGGTATTTCTTTTAAGCCTGCCAATTTAGAGGCCCTGAGCCTTCTTTCCCCGGTTATTAATTGAAAATTGCCGTCCCCTTTTTCGCGGATCGTGATAGGCTGGATAATCCCGTTTTCCCTGATCGAGTTTGCCAACTCCCCGAGGCTTTCCTCGTTAAATTCCGTGCGGGGCTGAAAAGGGTTTACTTCAATTTTTTCTACAGGTATCTCGTTCATAGATGACGCTACCTGCTGTCGTACTTCTTCACGTTCGCCTGCATCTTCCATAAGTGCTCCTAATCCTCTTCCTAATGCCTTTTTCTTTGTCATTTAAGTAAACTTAAAAAGTCAATTAATTAATTACTTTTTCCGAGTTTTTTACCTTGGTTTTGTCATTGTTTTGAAGGACTTCCTTCCCGAGGTTCAGGTAATTAATGGCCCCGGTC
>CAZKIR010000003.1:12762-26061 GCA_964552835.1 uncultured Bacteroidales bacterium | reverse complement strand
GCGTCGTACAATATGATGGGTTTTCCGTAACTTGGCGATTCGCCAAGCTTGATGTTCCGTTGGATGATGGTTTCAAATACCATGTCTTCAAAGTGTTTGCGGACTTCCTCTACCACCTGGTTTGATAATCGCAAGCGTGCATCGTACATGGTAAGCAAGAAGCCTTCAATTTCCAGCTCGGGGTTCAAGCGGCTTTGTACAATTTTTATGGTGTTTAATAGTTTTCCTAATCCCTCGAGCGCGAAATACTCGCATTGCACCGGGATCATGACCGAATCGGCCGCGCTGAGGGCGTTCACCGTGATAAGCCCCAGTGAAGGCGAGCAGTCAATTAAGATAAAATCATATGTTTTCTTGATTTTCCCGATAACCTGCTTTAACATTTTTTCCCGGTTTGGTAAGTTCAACATTTCTATTTCAGCACCTACCAAATCAATATGGGAAGGGATTAAATCCAGTTTCTCGATTTCGCTGTTTAAAATGATATCGTTAGGGTCCGTCCCGTCGATCAAGCACTCGTAAATACTGGTTTTAATATTACGGGTGTCGAAGCCTGTACCCGATGTGGCATTTGCCTGTGGATCCGCGTCAATGATGAGGACGTCATATTCTAACACAGCCAGGCTGGCTGCCAGGTTGATTGCCGTGGTGGTTTTCCCTACCCCGCCTTTTTGGTTTGCAAGAGCAATTACTTTTCCCATGTGATATAAACAGTTTTATAATTATTCGGGGCTAAAATACAACTTAAACCAACATCGCGATTTAAAACATTTACCCCTAATGTTAACATTAAAATCCGGAGTTATTAACAGGTTGTCAACAGCGTTTTTTCTGTTTCTTGTTTGGCAAGTCTTTAGAAATTGATCGGAAAAATTCGCCAAAAAGAACTTGTTGATAACTTCAGGATAAATATAAAAAATAAAACGGATTTAACCAGAAGTATTGAAAAAAGTTGCATTAAATTTTTTCTAGCTTCGCGATGGCTTCGTTCATAAGTTTTTCTTTGTCAATTGGTACCACCCCGATTTTCTCGCATACCAGCCCGCCTGCCAAATTTGATAAGATGGCAAGTTCCCGTGAAGGCAAGCCCGCGACAAGGCACAGGCTGGCTGTAGAGATAACCGTGTCGCCCGCCCCTGAAACATCGGCAATGTCACGAATTTCAGCCGGCACGTGGTAATGGTTACCTTGGTCCAGGATCAACATGCCTTGTTCCGACAAGGTGAGCAAGATAATTTTTGCCCCGATGGCAGATTGCAAGTCTTTTGCGGCCAGCAACACGGTTTCCTTGTCTTTTTTGTCGATTTCCCGGTTCATGCCTTCGGATAATTCCTTGAAGTTTGGCTTGAAAAGGCTGGCCCCCTTGAAATTCATGAAATTTTGTTTTTTCGGGTCTACCAGGCACGGGATGTTTTTCCCGTTCGCGAACGCGAGGGTTTCCTGGATAACATTTTTTGTAAGCACGCCCTTGTTATAATCCTGAAAGATGATAGCGTGGATTTTTTCTTGCTGGATAATTTCTATGGTCTTCTCGATCAGCCTTTGTTCCCAGGTGGCGTCCAGGTCTTCGGTGTCTTCCTCGTCAACCCGCATGAGTTGCTGGTGGTTGCCGATAATCCTTGTTTTTACTGATGTCTTCCGGTTTTTGTTAAGCAATATGCCTTGCTTGGAAAGCCCGTGTTTTTTTAACAATTCAAAAAATAATTGCCCGTTTTGGTTGTCGCCGATTACTGAACACAAGATGGGGTTTGCCCCCAGTGCCTGGATATTGAGGGCCACGTTGGCCGCGCCGCCCACCCGGTTTTCCTTGCCGGTGGCGCGGACAATGGGAACCGGGGCTTCCGGTGAAATGCGTTCTACCTTGCCCCAGATGTAAGCATCGATCATCACGTCGCCAATAACCATGATGTTGTATCGCGAAAAATTATCAAAAAGCCTTTTTATCTCGTCCGAAATCATATACCTGATCATTTTGCAAGGCAAATGTAATAAAAAAGGTGGTATTGGGCATATAGAAAAAATGCTCATTTAATAAAAAGCAAAAAAGCCGGCAACTTCTTGCCGGCTTTTTTCTAACCTACTACTAACCAAAACCAAACCTAATTAGTTTAAAACTCAAACCTTTTTCTTTTAGTTGTACGCGCTTTCGCCATGCTCGTATACATCCAGGCCTTCTTCTTCTATCACGCGGGAAACGCGCAGTCCGTTGGCAGCTTTCAATATCTTGAAGAGGATAAAGCCCATCAACATGGCCCAGGCAGCCACGGCCAATACACCCACTACCTGTATGCCCAGTAATTTTGCCCCACCACCGTAGAACAGTCCGTCGGAAGTAGAGAACAAGCCCACGCTAATAGTCCCGAGCGCACCACAAACCCCGTGCACGGAAATGGCACCCACCGGGTCGTCAATTTTCAGTACGCGGTCAAAGAACTCGACACTAAATATCAAGACAAATCCTGCCATGATACCGATGATTACGGCACCGGCGGGCGAAACGGCGTCACACCCGGCCGTGATGGCTACCAGCCCGGCCAAAGCGCCGTTAAGCGACAAGCTAAGGGTTGGCCTTTTGTAACGGGCCCAGGAGGTAAGCATGGCCGTGACAGCACCGGCGGCTGCTGCCAGGTTAGTGGTAACGGCAATGTGCGCGATGGCCACCGCGTTGCCCGTGCCGGCAGCGCCCAGTTGCGAACCGGGGTTAAACCCGAACCAGCCGAACCAGAGGATAAACACGCCCAAGGCGCCCATGGCCAGGTTGTGGCCCGGGATGGCTTTCGGTTTTCCGTTATCGTACTTGCCCAGGCGGGGACCAATAATGGCCGCGCCCATCAAACCGACCCACGCGCCCACGGAGTGGACAAGGGTAGAGCCGGCAAAATCTTGGAAACCTAGTTGATCGAGCCATCCACCGCCCCATTTCCAGTGCCCTGAAACCGGGTAAATGATCAAGGTAATGGCCACGCTAAACCATAGGTAAGCCGAGAACTTGGTCCGTTCGGCCATGGCCCCTGACACGATGGTAGCAGCCGTGGCGGCAAAGACCGTTTGGAAAATCAAGTCGGTGTAATCGGCATAGTCACCTGTCCCGTTGCTCGAGAAAAAGGCCAGGTCGAGCCCGCCAAACAAGCCCGCTATAGATTCGCCATACATGATAGAGTATCCGATGATCCAGTAAAACAGTGCACCGATGGAAAAGTCCATCAGGTTTTTCATCAGGATGTTTGCCGTGTTCTTGCCCCGGGTAAAACCTGCCTCTACCATGGCAAAGCCAGGTTGCATGAACATCACGAGAAAAGCGGCCAATAAAACCCAGACGTTGTTGATTGACATGCCCATGTCACTAATAGAGGATGTCAATTCCGCGATTTTTGTTGTTTCTTCCATAGCTTTAATCTTTTAATATTTTTTCCGTGTTGTTTTTTTCTATAATTTCTCGTCTTCAGCAATGTACAAGGCCGAATCCCCGTTTTCGCCCGTGCGGATACGGAAAGTCTGCGTGACATCAGAAACGAAAATCTTTCCATCGCCCACCTCCCCGGTGTAAGCTGATTTCAAGATAGCATCAATGGTCTTTTGCAAGTTTTGGTCGCGGACCACGATAGATAAAAGGGTACGTTCAATCGGGGAGGTGTCGTAGGCGATGCCCCTGTACACCCTGCTTTCCCGTGCTTTTCCTACTCCCCGTACTTCCCAGAAGGAGAAGAAGTCGATACTGGCGCTGTTTAACGCGTCCTTTACCTCTTCAAACTTGGTTTTCCGGATAATGGCTTCAATTTTTTTCATGGCAATATTATTTTAAGTTAAAGTGATTCTTCTTCGCACCTTGGTATGCGGCTTTCTTTTAGGCCCCCTCTTTTTCGACAGCCCCGAGGGGGCATATATAAAACCTGGCCTAACGGTTAGGCTAGAAAGAAACGCCTGCCGTGATAAAAAACCCTTCGGTACTTGGGTTTAGCACGATGGCCCCGCTCACGGGCAAGGAGAAGTTTTCGGTGACTTTTATTTCCTTCGAGGTGCCAATCCCCACGTTACACACCATGAACTCGCCATCAGAAGTATACTGGCCATCGCCGGCGCCCACGAAAATGCTGGCGTCGCCAAAGGAGTAACCGGCTTCCACGTAGGTATCTTCTACCCCGTCGCCAATCATGTAAGCGCCCATGAGGCTAAAACCTTTGATCTCGTAAGATAAAGATGGTTCGATAAAATGCATGCCGCCATCGAAATACGCGCCGCCAAAATAATAGTCCGTCACGGCGATGCTTAGCCCGAAATCAAAACTATAGGAGGCATACAGGTCCATTTCAAAACCCTCGGCCGACAAAACAGACGGGACCGAATCGGTGGCCCCGATGCCGCCAGTGCTTACAGAGCCCCAGCCCCCTATAGCGAAACCGCCCACGCTATATTCCACGTATGGTTGAAATGCGGCACCATTACCAAATTTAGCGCCCCTCCAGATGTAACTGCTGTATACATCCAGCCCGGTTGAAAAAGGAGAGGTTTCTTCTTCAGTGGCCTCTTCCTGGGCCATGCCCGGGTAAAATAGCCCCATTGACAAAAGCATGATGCCCGTCACGATGATTGTTCTTGTTTTTTTCATAGCTTCATTTTTTAATTAAATAATTTGATTGACGGTGTAAAAGTAAAAATAATTTTTTAACCCCCAAAAAATATATGGCATAATTTATTATATTAACATAAAAATATTAACAACCCCCTATAAAAAGTAATATGAATTTTATAAAACAATAATTATTGAATTACCCCCCTATTTTGTTAAAGGCGTTGAATGTAAAAGGATACCGGGTATTTAAAAATTACATTTTAAACTAAAAAACGATATAAATTAATTATAAAGAAACTTAAAAAGACTTTATAATTTATAATTAATATAAATAAGGCGGTTTTGCAGTAAAAAAGTAACTTGAGTTAATTACGATAGGTTTGTTTTGTTCAAAACAGTCTCAGGGTGTGGCCCTGGTGAGAGAAAGGGCTTATTTTTTGGGATATGTTTTTATTGGCATGAAATTTTCCTGATTTCCAAACTTTTGTTACATTTGAAGTGTCGCTATAAGGGAACAAACCATCAAAACCAAAAGAAGTACCATGGACATCGAAGCCCACGTGATCTTTCGGCACAAAACGGGCATCATTGCCTGGCTAGCTGAGCATGAAACCCTATATTGCAAGTGGAGTGGTCCGATCTCTAATGAAGACCTTAACCTGGGCCTGCACAAGAAAGTGGAACTTGTAAAAAAATACCGGGCAAAAGGCTTAATCGTGGATCAAAGGGAACTGAAAGGTACCTGGATACATTTTAAAGCCCAGGTAAACAAGTATTTTTTCCCGGGCCTTGAAAAAGCGGGCCTTCAACGATTGGCTTTCATTATTCCCAGGGGCGCTTTCCCACAACTTACCCTTATCAGTTTTCTTGAAGGGGTAAAGTACACTTTCGTGAATGCTTTTCAGGATTTTACCACAGCCATGGAATGGATCCAAGGGGCAGAAGGAAATGTTAGGGTAAAAACCGGGCTAACGGAAGATGATAGGCAAATCATCAAAAAGTTAGAAGATATTTTACAAAAACGAAAAGCCTATAAAGATCCAAACCTTAGCCTTCACGTGTTGGCTGAAAAAATAAACTGTCCGTCAAGGCAATTATCCTGGGCTATAAACCGGGTGCATAAAACAAGCTTCAGGGAATTTATTAACCAATACAGGATAAAAGAGGTGTTGCATTTATTAAAAACCCATGAAATTTCCCATTTGTCAATCATTGGCATAGCTAACCTGGCGGGATTTTCTTCCAAATCTTCTTTTTACCGTTGTTTTAAAGAATACACGGGGAAGACACCAAAAGATTACCTGGAAAAAAAACAATAGATTGGGGAACGAAGGAGGTTATCCCAACTGAAAAAAAAGTCTCTTGTAAACAGGTATAACATCATTTTGATGAAACAGGCCACTAACTAGTCCCAAAACAAGAAATGGGACATGATAAATATCACGCCCTTGCTAAAAACTACTATATTTATCCCCGAAATAAAGAAGATGAAGATATGATAAAAACCCGCGTTGCCATAGTAGACGATCACAAAATTTTCAGGGAAGGGATAAAGGCTTTGTTCATTGCCGATCCAGGTATCGAGTTCGTGGCCGAAGCCGGGACGGCATATGAATTTATCGGGTTACTGGCCCATGTACAGGCCGACATTGCCTTGATTGACATTGCCTTGCCCAAGGTTTCCGGTATCACGTTGGCCAAGGAGGCACGGGAGAAATTTCCTTCCATGCAAGTCATCATGCTTACCAGCGATAAATCCGAGTATTGCATTACCGGGGCGATAAAAGCCGGTGCAAGGGGTTACCTGCACAAGGACACCTCGAGGGAAGAAATAAAAAAAGCCATTGAAGCCGTGGCATTGGGGGGCGAGTATTTTAGCCAGTCAATTTCCCCATCGGTTTTTCGTAGTTTCGTGACCAATGTCAGGGGCGCCCAATCGGCCAATGGAGGGTTCTCGCTCAGCGATCGCGAGATCGAAGTCGTCAAGCTCATTTCTGAGGGCTTAACTTATAAGGAAATAGCAGCCCGGCTGTTCATCAGTGCCCGCACGGTAGAATCGCACAAGAACAATATTTTTGAAAAGCTCAGGATTAAATCCATCCCGGAACTCGTGAAATTCTCGATACAGCATAATTATATTAGTTTAGAATAATCTAAGCATCACATAACACCTGTGTCTCAGTTTAAAAAAAAACATATGCCCACGCATTGGTTTATTCTTTTAAGTTTGCTGTTCTTATGATATATATTTTTTGTTTCCTGTAAGCAAAAAACCAACGCTTACGATGATCGGCTCTCTGACCCTTATTATATGGGGCATCAGGATTCCATAAACAAGAAAATATAAAGAAGCTCTTAACAATAATCAAATATTTCTTGACATCAGTTATCCTTTGCAAGGAATTTATCGGGCAGCACGGGGGGCAAATCGGGGTTGAAAGCGAGGAAGGCAAGGGAAGCAGGTTCTGGTTTACATTGCCCCTGTAAAATGATTGTATTCTACATAAAACCCAAAACAAATGAAATCATCAAAAATCCTCTTGCTCCTGATAATCCCCTTTTTCCTGGTACCTGGCATCACGAGGGGCGAAAACCAAGGCCCCGATAGCCTGATGGGCCTCCTGAAAAATGCCCGGGACGATACCCTGAAAATGCAAACCTATTTTGATCTTTGCCTTTACTACCGCTATAAAAACCCCGACTCGGCCATTTATTACGGGAAAATGGGTAAGCAGCTCGCCGAGAAAATTAATGACCAAGTAGGACTGGCAAAAAATTGCAATTGCCTGGGCATCGCCCATGATATACATGGCCAGTATCCCGAGGCTATCGAGTATTATTTTAAAGCCTTACGGGTAAACGAAAAAATCGGGAACAAGGAAGAAATCGGGAAAATCCTCAATAATATCGGGATCGTCTACGATTACCAGCAAAAAAATGATAAGGCCCTTGAATATTATGATAAATCACTGGCCGTGAAAAAAGAACTGGGAAACAAACGCGGACAGGCCTACACCCACTTGAACATTGGCTTGATTTATGCCAACAAGGACGTGTACGATACCGCCCTGGTGAATTATCACAATTCTTTACAGCTTTTTGACCTGGAAAAAGACAAGAATGCCATTGCCGCGGCCAACATTAACCTGGGGGTCGTGTATTCAAAGAAAGGGGAACTAGAAAAAGCCATTACGTATTTTAAAAAAGGGATGCAATTAAAAAAAGAAATGGGCAACAAACATGGCGTTACCATTTGCATGAAAAACATCGGGGCAGCCCTACTTGCCCTTGGCAAAAATCGGGAAGGGATCGAAAAACTAAAGCAAAGCATCGAATTGGCCAGGGAGATCGGGTCAAAATTTGTTCTCCGGCAAGCTTACATGACCCTTTACGAGTATTATAACGGGCAGGAAAATTACAAGAAAGCATTGGAAAACTATATCTTGATGGCCCAGGTAGAAGATTCCATGTATAGCGAGAAAGCCCGTGAAAAAATCGCTGAACTGGAAACGCGTTACCAGACCGAGAAAAAAGAAAAAGAAATTGCCCTGCTAACCCGGGAAAAAAAAATTCAGGACTTAGAAGTAAAAAAGGCTAAGTCTACCAGGACATGGCTCCTTATCATTGCCTTTTTGGTATTGATCCTGGCTATTATTACTTACCAAAGGTACCGGATAAAAAACCGCCTGAGCAAGAAACTACAAGAATCCGAAATACACCTGAAAAAAATAAATGCTACCAAGGACAAGTTTTTCTCCATTCTGGCCCACGATCTGAAAAGCCCCATGTTAGCTTTCCGGAGCATTTCTTCCTCCTTGTCGGAAAACATTGAACTCCTGGAAAAAAATCAAATCGCGTATTATGCCCGGGAATTAAACCAAGCCTCGGGCAAGCTGGTAGATTTATTAAACAACCTGCTGCAATGGGCCCTTACCCAAACCAAACGGCTTGATTACTCGCCCCGGGAAATTGACTTTAAAGAAATTGCCCGGGAAGCCATGGCCCTTTTCTCGGCTTCACGGACCGAGAAAAATATAGCGATAGAATGCCCGGGACTTGAACCATTAAAGGCAATAGCCGATCGGGACATGATTTTCACGGTCATCCGGAACTTGTTGTCCAATGCCATGAAATTCTCGCCTCCAGGAAGCACTATCCAGGTATCATGTAAGAAGCAAGGAGAAGATATCCTTTTCAGTATCACGGACGAGGGGCCGGGGCTAAGCCCGGGAGACCAGGAAAAACTTTTTCGCGTGGACGTGAAAAACAAAGATATCGGTACCCCTGATAACAAAGGCACCGGCCTAGGCCTTATCCTTTGCAAGGAATTTATCGGGCAGCACGGGGGGCAAATCGGGGTAGAAAGCGAAGAAGGCAAGGGAAGCACCTTTTGGTTCCGCCTGCCCGCCAGCCAAGAACAAGAACAAGCAACCAGTAAGCAGTAAGCATGATGGGCAAAGGTGTAAAAGGCACCCCCCTGGTGCATGTATTCATGATTGATTTTTATTGGAGGTTTCACGAGTTTATATTTTATTCATTGATTGGCCCCGTGGAATGGACCCCTGATACCCGGGGCAGGTTGTGAAAAAATGATGGTTTTTATAGGGGCATTTCATGTGCATTTAGTCTTTTTTATCTTAACAACCAGCTCCTGGCAACCACCTTCCACGATTCAGCATAATAAACCCATTTTCATACCCCGATCCGGGAAATCCCCTACTCCATTTTAGGTAATATCACGACTTGATGCGAGTGCCCGCGCGTGTTACCTTAGCAGCAATAAAATATCAGAAAAATGGTAAGCTTAAAACACTCCCTCGTTTTACTTTTCCTGTGGTATGGTGCTTGTCTCCTGGCCAATACCATCCGGGTACAATCCGATACCGTGTGCCAGGGAATGGCCACTACCCTACACGTTGAAGTGGAAATGCCCGTGGAAAACCTCCGGCATTACCTCTGGGACCTGGACAATGACGGGGTGTTTGAAGACACGGCCACCACAGCGGCAAAACAATTTACTTTTTCCAGTGCTGGCGAACACATGGTAGATGCGCTAGCTATTTTGCAGAACGGGGATTCCATAAAAACCACCAGCAAGGAAATAGTAAAAATATACCCGCACCCAAGCTTCAGCCTTTCAACCATGAAAACCTGCGAGGGGGAGGAAACCAGGCTGCTGGCCACGGTCGTCATGGAAGAAGATGCCCTCAATACCCTGGATTGGGATTTTAACGCGGACGGGGAAACCGATGCCCAAGGCATTGCTGCAAGCTATCGATTCGCTAGTGCCGGGGAAAAAACCATCAAGCTATCCTACCTTACCCAAAATGCTTGCACGGGCCATGTCGGGAAAAACATCACCATCCATCCTAAACCTACCGCTAATTTTGATGTAGACCCGGTATGCCGGGGAGATTCAAGTCGGTTTGTCATTACCTCCGAGGACGAAGGGGGTGAAGGACTTTCTTTTTTATGGAAATTTGGTGACGCGGGCCAGGAAATGTTCCCGGGCAACGTCTCTCATCTTTATTCCAGCCCGGGTGATTACCAGTCCAGGCTTATCGTCATCTCGGCCATGAACTGCCAGGATACCATGATAAAGCAAGCTAGCGTGTACCCCGTGCCTAGCCTGGTTTTGGATTTTGACCAGGACACGGCTCTTCTGTACCAGGGTCAAGAAGTTACCATCACCGCCAGCACTGACCAGGGCTCTGTAACATGGAACCCGGGTGGGACAAGCCCTTTCATCACGGTAAACGAAAGCGGTACTTATAGTGCCGTGGCAACGAACAGCCAGGGTTGTACAGATGCTGTCAGCATGAAACTGGCCTTTAAACCATGGACAGGCATCAAGCTAAAATCCAAGATACTGACCCCGAACAACGATGGGGTTAACGATTTCCTAGTGATCCGTGATATCCAGGCCTTCAAAAGCGTGAAAATATGGGTTTATAACCAGTTTGGCCAGCAAGTATACCGCTCCGAACAGTACCAGAATGATTGGGACGGGCAGTACAAGGGCAAAACCCTGGACAAAGGTACCTATTTCTTTTTTATCCAAACGGACAAGGGAGAGGCATCGGGCAGCATAAACTTGTTGAATTAAAAAAAAATATCATGATAAAAAAAACTATTGGCCTCTTGATTGCCCTCCTGGGCGTATGCTTGTTAGCAAAGGCACAGCAGGGCAACCCTAACAACCAGTTCGTGCTGAACAAGTATTCCCTTTCCCCGGCTTATGCTGGTTATAACGCGAATATCGAGACTTTTATAGGATATAGGAACAACTGGGCAGGTGTGGAAGGGGCGCCGGAAAGCAAGCTTATCAACATCAACGGCCAGGTATTGGAAAAAAACGGGCTGGGACTTTGTTTTAACATGGACAATATCGGGATTTTTACTGATTATCACCTGGCCTTTAACTATGCCTATCACGTGAAAATAAAAGCAAACCAATCCCTCAATTTAGGCATGGGGATGGGCTATTCCGAGAACAAGCTCTCATACTCGGGCCTGGGAGAGGAAGGCAGGCTCGACCCCTATTTTGATCATGCTCCTTCCTTTTCTGAAAAATTCTTTTATTTCGGGGCAGCTGGCTTTTACCAGTGGAAAGCCCTGCAAGTAGGGTTTGTTTTGCCTTCCTTGCTAAACCAGCCCATCGAAGGCAGTAAAGTGGGCAAGGGCTTGATGGACGGGGCGGCCAACTACATGGTGCATGCCTCGTACCGGTTTCCTCTCGCTTACCAACTGGATTATGAGCCTGTCCTGTTATACAGGCAAACAGCAGGTTTCAGCCCGAGCGTGCAATTCAGCAACCTGATCCACCTCAAGGAGAGAATCTGGTTCGGGATAAATTACGCCACCGGAAATATCGGTACTTACGGCTTCATGCTCGGGGGCGGTATTTTTAATAACCTGGTCATTAATTATTCTTATGAACTGGCCGGTTATGCGGGCCTAAGCCATGCCTCTTCCTCGCACGAGCTGGCCTTGGGTTTCCTTATCGGGAAAAACAGGGAGAAAGAATTCCATGGCTCTGCCTTTCCATCGTCACATGATAAGCCCTATTATAAATGGATAGAATAATGATATACAAGAAAATAGGGGCATTGCTCCTATTGTGTTTCCAGTTAGCTGTTGCCTGCCCGCAAGGAATTGAAAGAAAAGTGTTCTCGGTGGCCGGGGAAAACGTTTTACTGGACAATTACCAGGTTTCTTATACCATTGGTGAAATGATATCCGGTAACGCTGTATATGGAAACAAGCAAGTAACCCAGGGGTTCCAGCAACCCGTGAACCTTATTATTTCCCAGTTCGTGCAGCACGAAACCGGGGTCCGCTTGCATTGCTACCCCAACCCGGCCCGGGATGTATTTTTTATCACGATTAAAAATGGCCAGGCGATAAAAAATTATCATGCACGCGTGTACAACAGCGCTGGCGCACTAGTACAAGATCGGACTGTGCACGAGGCCAACCGCCTGAAACTTGACCTGCAACGCTTGAGTGAGGGCGCCTACCATGTGCGGGTTTTTAACAAGAACACCAACTTGCAAATCGGATCAAGCAAAATAATAAAAACCAGATAAATTATTACCATGAAAAACATAAGCCTTACCCTCGTAATCTTTTTCGCCTTGATGGGCACTCTGCCCAGCATGGCCGGCGACATACCCGGTTCTTTCCATTACCAGGCCGTGGCCCGCGATGCGGATGGCGCCCCCCTGGAAAACCGTGACCTCATTGTTAGGATCAGCATCTTGCAAGGACAAGAACTAGCATGGGAAGAAATGCATTACCTGAAAACAGGCCCCCGCGGGATGTTTGAACTGGAAATAGGCCAGGGAAGCCCCACCGGGGAAGGTAATTACTTCCAGTTCCCGGCCATACAATGGACCGGACAAACGGCGGCCATAGAAGTGGAAATTGATTTTGGCGATGGCTTCCAATCCCTCGGTGCCACGGCCCTCTCGAGCGTGCCTTATGCCATGGTGGCCAAAGAGGCCTTGAACGCCCCCCAACCCGAGATAAACCTGGGCGAGCTGGAAGATGTTGATGCCAGCGCGCCAAGAAACCAGGATCTGTTAACCTGGGACGGGGCAAAATGGACCAGCAGTAGGCCGGCAGATGCCTCGGACCTGAACGAGCTCCAAACCATTTACCGTTCGAACGATACCATTTACCTGACCCATGGCGGTTTCGTGAAACTGCCCTCCGGCACGCTGCCCGACTGGGGCGCGATAATCAACATGCCACCACGCCTTGACACCGACACCAGCGATGATTTCTCAGGAAACTATGCCGATTTATTGGGAAAACCCGATTTTTCCGGTTGGGACACCATTGCCTCTGATGATTTTGACGGCCAGTATTCCAGCCTCACGGGAACGCCAGGCATGACAGACAGTGTAAATTGGAATATTGCCTATAATTGGGGCGACCATAATTTGGCCGGGTATATCTCCGTGGAAAGTGATCCGGATTTTAATAACTCTGTTGCCGCGGGTATTACAAACACCGACACGGCCAACTGGAATGCGTCCAGCAGTTTTACCGGGGATTACAACGACCTGACCAACCTTCCCAATATTGCTGACAGTGTTAACACCCATGGGTTTAGCGGTAATTTTAGTGAATTGGCAAACATGCCCGCGAACCTTGATACCGATTCCACCGATGATTTCTCAGGAAACTATGCCGATTTATTGGGAAAACCCGATTTTTCCGGT
>CAZKIR010000003.1:0-12662 GCA_964552835.1 uncultured Bacteroidales bacterium | reverse complement strand
GGCCAACTGGAATGCGTCCAGCAGTTTTACCGGGGATTACAACGACCTGACCAACAAACCCGATTTAGCCTTAAAGCTCGACACTGCTGAAACTGCTGGTTGGGACAAAGACACGTCTGATGATTTTTCAGGAAATTACGTTGATTTATCAGGAAAACCAGATTTAAGCGACACGTCGAAATATCATGATGCGTATAAGTGGGGCAACCATGAGGTAGCAGGTTACCTCACCGGGACGGAATTAGCGACAAACATTGATTCCATAAGGATTAACAATTTGTATTCATTACCCAGATCAGATGGTGCACAAAACCAGTTGCTGCAAACCGATGGAAATGGAAAACTGAGTTGGGTTACTGTTAGCGGGGCAGGTACGCCTATACTCTCCGACGTGCTTTCATCTGGGAACAATGCACAGGAGGATTCTATTAACAACTTACGTACATTATCATTCAACTCCGCCCATGACATAAATATAACCCGCGACGGGGAAGGATACATGAAATTCCTTGTTGATGGAAACTATGAGATGGGTATCCATTCCAACAGGGTTGAAATGGATTCATTGCGTATCAACCATAATTACTCTTTTCCTTCGGTTGATGGTTCTTCCGACCAAGTATTGCAAACTGATGGTAGCGGAACTCTATCCTGGGCAACCATATCAAGTGGAAGCAGCAGCTCTTCTATCTCAGATACAGACGGCAACACCAAAATCACCACTGAAAACAGCGCTGACGAAGATACCATAAGGTTTTTTATTGATGGGACAGAAAAAATAAAATTTGGGGGAAAATCGCTTGAGATTCTAGATAACTATCAAAGTACTATGATTGGAGAAAATACAGGAAAAAAATCAACGGGTTACTATAATGTATTACTAGGTTATAATAGCGGATATTCATTAGGAAACGGCGGAAACAATGTTTTTGTTGGCACCTTGAGCGGGTTTAGCAACACCTCTGGAGACAGAAATACTTTTATTGGAACCGAAGCGGGCTATAATTTTAATGGTAATGAAAATATTCTTATTGGAAACAGGGCTGCTTATGAAAACACAACAGGTGATGAAAATGTTTTTATTGGAGAGCGGGTAGCAGAATATTTCTCCGGCGGAAATAGCAATGTGATCATGGGATATAAAACTGGTTATGAGGCAGGTGGCAACAACAATGTATTTATTGGCACTTACAGTGGCTGGGCAAACGATGGCTCAGGAAATATTTTTATTGGATATGGTGCAGGTCAGGATGTAAAAGGTTCGAATAAACTTTTTATTGAAAACTCTCCTTCTCTTACTCCTCTTGTTTACGGAAATTTTTCTGATGACTCTTTAAAAATATTCGGTACCCTCTCCATAGGTAATAATTATACCTTCCCGTCATCGGACGGTAATTCTGATGAGGTATTACAAACAGATGGTAACGGCAACCTGTCCTGGGCAAGTGTTAGCGGGGCTGGCACGCCAACCCTGGCTGAAGTGCTTGCTGCTGGAAAAGACGCGAATAACCTGGGCATGGGCAATATCGATTCCATCGGGTTCATGGATGACTGGAATATCGATTATCACAGTGGGGATGCGAGCTTGCTGAATTTTAAATATAATGGTGAGACGAAAATGGAACTCTCAAGCAATTATGTTGAAATCGACAAGCTCAATATTGGCTTTCATTACACCTTTCCTGAAAACGACGGGAATAACGGCCAGATCATGCAAACCGATGGATCTGGAAATGTATCCTGGGCAGATTTTTCACAACCCGGTTTGGAGTCAGTATTAACAACCAATAACAATGCCGGCAACGGCAGCATTAACTACCTGCAATCACTTACATTTGACAGCGAATATAGCACGGGCATTTATAACCCCGGCGAAGGGTTCCTTCAGTTCAAGCACGATGGCAACACCATCATGGAAATGTATGATAATTATCTTACAATCGATTCCATGCGAATAAACGACATGTATGCACTTCCCTCCTCAGATGGTGCCGCCAACCAGGTACTACAAACCGATGGCAGCGGGGCCCTTTCATGGGCAACCGTTAGTGGGGCAGCTACACCTACCTTAAAAGAAGTTTTGCTCGCGGGTAATGGCGCCAATGAAATTGGCATTGACTCTTTAGCTTATATTAGTGCAACCAACAACTGGAAAATGATATTTGAAGCAGCCGAAAGCAACTGGATTGATTTTAGATATAATACTGAAACGTTGATGCGTTTAAATGAGACTTATATAGAAATTGATTCGTTACGGATTAATTACAAATATTCATTGCCTTCGGTGGATGGATCGGCGAACCAGGTATTGCAAACCGATGGCAGCGGAAAAGTATCCTGGGCAACTATATCGGGTGGAAGCAGCAGCTCTTCTATCTCAGATACAGACGGCAACACCAAAATCACCACTGAAAACAGCGCTGACGAAGATACCATAAGGTTTTTTATTGATGGGACAGAAAAAATAAAATTTGGGGGAAAATCGCTTGAGATTCTAGATAACTATCAAAGTACTATGATTGGAGAAAATACAGGAAAAAAATCAACGGGTTACTATAATGTATTACTAGGTTATAATAGCGGATATTCATTAGGAAACGGCGGAAACAATGTTTTTGTTGGCACCTTGAGCGGGTTTAGCAACACCTCTGGAGACAGAAATACTTTTATTGGAACCGAAGCGGGCTATAATTTTAATGGTAATGAAAATATTCTTATTGGAAACAGGGCTGCTTATGAAAACACAACAGGTGATGAAAATGTTTTTATTGGAGAGCGGGTAGCAGAATATTTCTCCGGCGGAAATAGCAATGTGATCATGGGATATAAAACTGGTTATGAGGCAGGTGGCAACAACAATGTATTTATTGGCACTTACAGTGGCTGGGCAAACGATGGCTCAGGAAATATTTTTATTGGATATGGTGCAGGTCAGGATGTAAAAGGTTCGAATAAACTTTTTATTGAAAACTCTCCTTCTCTTACTCCTCTTGTTTACGGAAATTTTTCTGATGACTCTTTAAAAATATTCGGTACCCTCTCCATAGGTAATAATTATACCTTCCCGTCATCGGACGGTAATTCTGATGAGGTATTACAAACAGATGGTTACGGCAACCTGTCCTGGGCAAGTATGGAACAGGATACCTTACCTAAAATTTCCCTTGGAAATGACTCCCTATTAATATCCAGTAACGCGTTCCATTTTTATTTAGAAGGAACAGAAAGGATGAAATTCTCCGGTCAAAAGCTTTCTTTTTTAAATAATAGGAATAATATATATTTAGGCAATACGGGAACAGGAAGCCAGGATAATTACAATGTTTTTATTGGCGATGGCTCTGGAAATAGCAACGATTGGGGGGATTATAATGTATTCATCGGCCATAACAGTGGCTATAACAACGCAACCATACTAGGTGGCAATGTTTTTATTGGCCATGAAGCGGCGTATAATTGCTCAAACGGGGATCGAAATATTTTTATCGGTTACCAAGCAGGCTATAACGAAACGGGTTCTAACAAACTTTATATTGAAAATACCAATTCCTCATCGCCTCTTATCTATGGCGAGTTCGACAATGATTATTTAAAATTCAATGCCGATTCGGTAATAGTGACAGGATTTATCCGTGCCGACTCCCTTGTAACTGAATTTAACAGCTATGCTGATTATGTTTTTGCCGATGATTACAACCTGTCAACTTTTGAAGAACAAGTTGAGTATTGGAACGCGAACAATTCGTTGCCAGCCCTTTCCAAACACTCGAAAAACGTGAGCAGGAGGCTGGAACATGCCGTGGAAGAGCTGGAAAAAGCGTATTTGTATATGGAACAGCAACAAAATAAAATAGAAGAGCTCGAGCAACAAAACCAGGGATTTGAACAACGTTTGAAAGCGATTGAAGAGCAGATCGCGAATCAATAAAAAATGCCTACTACATTTCATTGCAATAAAACATAGTACCTATGGTCATTCATATATGGAATAAAATGGTTTTAACGTCCGCTGTATTAAAGACCAATACTTATGACCTAAAAAAACAAAAACCATGATACGTAAATTATTCATAGCAATCATCATTCCTTTTTGGCTTGGCACGGGCCAGGCGGCGGCCGAAACGGCAGCCGGACAAATGAAACAGGCCAACAAGCTGATGCTGGATGAAGATTTTGAAGAGGCCTTGCCCATTTACCTGAACTTGCTCGATAGCATGGGTTCGAACCCGAACCTCGAGTTTAAGGCAGGTTTGTGCTATTACAAGTCACGGGACCAAAAACACCAGGCCTTGTCCTATTTTCAGCATGCCAGCCAAAAGGTTTCCCCGGGTTACCATTTCATGGATATACTGGAAAAGGCGGCCCCGATCGACGTGTGGTTCCTGCTGGGAGAGGCCTACCTGTTTAACCAGATGCCCGACAGCGCGCTCTATTATTACATCCGATACCAGAACCTGGCCCCGGTCAACTCGCCCCTGCCCGTGCAGCAGCGGGTAAACTGGTGCCTGAATGCCAAGAAAATGATGGCCGTTCCCCTTGAGGTGAAAAAAGAAAACATCAGCAACCGTTTGAACTCGGAAGCTGAAGAAAGTAATCCGGTGGCCACCCTCGACCACTCGGTAATATTCTTTAGTTCGCGCCGGGCCAAGCCCGAGGGATTTCCTGGCCAGATTGGGCAAAACGATCAGGACATCTATTACGCGGCCTGGGCCAGTATCGGGAAATACAGCGCTCCCGTCTATTTTCCTTTTAACTCGGGGGCGGACGAATTCCCGGCATGTGTTTCGGCCGATGGCAAGACCTTGATTTTTTCACGTGAAGTGAAAGGGCAATTTGATCTTTACCTTACCCGCCATGAAGAAGGGGACTGGCAAGAACCCCGCCCACTGGGGAACAACATCAATGGCAAGTCGAACGAGACCGGGGCCAGCATGACCATGGACGGGCAGTACTTGTATTTTTCGAGCAACAGGGCTGGTGGCCAGGGCGGCTACGACCTCTATGTCAGCACGAGAAATAATGATCAAAGCTGGGGCAAGGCAAAAAACCTGGGCAAAACCATCAATACCCCCGGCGATGAAGTTTCGCCTTACATACACCCGGCCGGGCGTACCATCTTTTATAGCAGCAATGGTTTTGATTTTAATGGCATGGGTGGCCTGGACATATACCAAAGCGAAAAAGAAAATACTGGCTGGTCGATGCCCGTTAACCTGGAATACCCGATAAATACCACCCGCGATGACAGGGATTTTTCTATCATTAGCCAGGGAAAAAGGTTTTACACGGCCTGGACAAACTACAACAGTTTTGATATCATGAAAATAGAAGGGGGCCACACGGGTGCCGATGAAATTAATATCACCGAAAGCATGGGGCAATTGCGGGCGGAACTGAACGTGATGGAAGTGATGGAACTGGAAAAAGAAGTGGAAAAAGAGGTACAAACCACTGATATACTTGAAGTGGAGACCGAAGTAGAAAAAGAAGTGGAAGTGACCGAGATCGTGGAAGTGGAGACAGAGGTAGAAATAGAGAAAGAAGTAGAAAAAGAAATGGAAGTTCCCAACAAGGACAGCCTGGATGAGTATAGCCTGGAAAAGGTGGATTTGGAAAAAATGGACAGCGCGCGGCGTGAGGCCATCGTGGCCAAAGTGAAGGAATACTACAGCAACCAGTTGGCAGCCGGGGAAAGCGCTATTTTCAAGATGGTGTATTTTCAGTTTAATAGCGCGAAATTGCTGCTGCCCTCGAAAAACGAGCTAAAACTGCTTATCGAGTACATGAACGAACACCCGGCAGTGAAAGTGGAAGTGGTTGGCCATACCGATATCCTGGGCGAATGGGGCGTGAACCTGAGGGTGTCAAAAGAAAGGGCTCAGTCGGTATACAAGTTCTTGCTAAACAATGATATACCAAACAACCGGATCATTTATTATGGTAAGGGCAGTGCCTCGCCCATTGCCAGCAACGAAACAGAGGGTGGTCGCGCGAAAAACCGCCGGGTAGAAATCGTGTTGTTAAAATAAAAATATTATTTATCATGAAGAAAATTATATTGATCCCGATTATTTTATTGAGCATTCACCTGGTAAATGCCCAGTTGCTGATCCAGTCGCTCGAAAACGCGCATGCCGGTAAAGTCTTGTGCATTTCCCCTAACCTGGACGCATCGGTGTTCGTCACGGGGGGCATTGACCAGAGGGCGCACCTGTGGAACGGGGAAAACCTGGACAAGATCAAGTCGTTTACCGATTCCGAGAGCTTTCCCGCGGTCTTGTTTATCGAGAACTACTCGAAATTTGTCACGGCCGGGGCAAGCAAAAGGCTTATCATGTGGGACGCGGAAACTGCCAAGCCCAGGAAAATCCTGAAAGGCAACGTGGCCCCGGTAACCGCCTTCGCGTACAATGCCATGAGCGGCCAAATTGCCGGGGGGTGCGAGAACGGGGATATCTGTATCTGGGACAAGAACGCTTCACTGCAAAAAAAATACATCGGCCATCATGAAGAGAAAATCATCAACTTGTATTATTCCCATGACGGGGCCAAGCTTGTATCAGCATCCCATTCTGATATAAGGGTTTGGAACGCGGGCGATTTTCAGCTTTTCACGCGGGTAAAGCCCGGGATAAAAGAAATCGGGGGCATGGACGTGTCGAACCAGGGGGATGTCCTGGCCGTGGTAGGCCACAACGGCAGGGTTGAAACCTGGGATTTCGCGGAAACCAGTAAAACAGGTGAATTTGAACTGGCCAGGGACCACCTGGTATCGGTGGACCTTAGCCCCGATGACAAGTACATCGCGGCCGGTAGCCAGGTTGGGGATTTGTATATCTGGAACCGGCAAGAAAACAAGCTGTTCAATGAAACTGCCAGCGCACACCAGGACAGGCTTTCCTCCTTGAAATTCACGGACGATGGAAAAAAGCTGATGACAGGTGGCCACGATGGCATGGTAAAAATCTGGCAAGTAGGCAACCTGGAGATTACTGGCATCAGCACCAAAACACAAGTGCCGGTTTTCGCGCGGAATGAAACCCATGCCACCCCGGCACCTGCCCGGCAACCTCAAACCCAATACCGCGGGGACCCCCTCAAAGGCTTGAACCTGGGCGACGAGACCCGGGAAATAGAACTGGGCGATTATTATGCCCTTATCATCGGGATTGATAAATACTCGGGGGCCTGGTCATCACTGCGAAACGCCGTGAGCGATGCGAAAGCCATCGAGCAGACCCTGAAAGAAAAATACAAGTTCGACTATTTTCGCACCCTTTACAACGAAGAAGCTACACGGGTAAACATCATCAAGGAACTGGAATGGCTGATGGCCAACGTGAAAAAACAAGACAACCTGATGGTTTACTACTCGGGCCATGGCGAGTACAATAATAAATTAAACAAGGGCTACTGGGTGCCCGTGGATGCCACGGAAGCCTCTACTTCCTATTATATTTCCAATTCTGACCTGCAAACTTTTTTGGGCGGTATACAGTCTAAGCATACCCTCCTGGTTTCAGACGCTTGTTTTAGTGGCGATATTTTTCGCGGCCGCACCATGGAAATCCCTTTCGAGAACACGGACCGGTATTATCGTACAGTGCACAACAAGGCTTCGCGCAAGGCAATTACCTCCGGGGGGATAGAACCGGTAATGGATGGGGGGCGCGACGGGCATTCGGTGTTCGCGTATTATCTCCTGAAATCCCTGAACCAGAATAGCAATTCGTTTTTTGATGCCAGTCAACTGTACGAGAGTATTAAAATCCCGGTAGTAAACAATTCCTCGCAGTCGCCCAAGTTTCATCCCATAAAAAATGCCGGCGACGAAGGCGGCCAGTTTATCTTTTTCAAGAAATAACCAAAGCGAAAAATTGTTATACATGCGCGGACTAACATATATCTTGCTGTTTTTTTGGTGCAATATCCTGCTGGGGCAACAATATAATTTCGAGTTTCTCGGGATTGAAGAAGGCTTGCCGCAGTCTACAATATATAAAATGTTCCAGGATTCTCGGGGGTACTTGTGGTTTGGTACCGATGGCAGCGGTATTTGCCGCTACGATGGGCGTACATTTAATACGCTGAAAATGCAAGATGGACTGGCAGGCAACATGGTGCGCGACATTATCGAAACCCGCGATGGCAAGCTTTGGATAGCTACCGAAAACGGGATCAGCGTGTACGATGGGCTGGGATTTAGTAATATCACCGGTGAACAAGGGCTCCATGGTGCGGTCATTACCAGCTTGTTCCAGGATTCAAAAGGCCACACCTGGGCGGGCTCTTCAGGGGCAGGGGCATATAAAATCAAGCAATTGGCACCGGATTCCTTTCAGGTAAAAAATTATTCAGTGCAACAGTTTTTAAGCAATAATTTTGTTTTTGACGTGTACGAGGATAAATACCAGCGCGTGTGGCTGGCCTGTTTTGGCGGGGGTATTAACATCCTGGAGCTTGATGGCGATTCCATCCGGGATATCCATTACCTGAATACCAATAATTGCCTGCCCTCCGATCGGATTTTGTGCCTTGAACCGGAGGGAGACGGTTATGTATGGGGGGGTACCTATGACCAGGGAACTTTTCGTGTCCGGGCCAACAAGCAAATGATAAGCCCTGGGGTAGAGGTTTATGGCCTGCAGCAAGGATTAAGCGATGTCCGCGTGTGGGATATCCTGCACGATGGTAAGTATACCTGGCTGGCTACCGACAAAGGCGGGGCCAACCGGATAGATCAACAAGGAAACGTGCATCATTACACCAGGGGCAATGGCCTGTTAAAAGACCAGCTTATCGACGTTTTTCGCGACAAGGAAGGCTATACTTGGTTCTCGATGATGGATAAGGGCGTATGCCGGTATCTTGGCAAAGAATTCGTGCACCTGACAAAGCATGAAGGGTTGGATTTTGACAACGTGTATAACATCCTTCCGGGAAAAAACGGGGAAATATGGCTGGCTTGCGAGGAAGGGGGGCTCTACAAAACCAATGCAGATAATAAATACCAGCTTGAAAGAGTGCCCATGAACGGCCCCCTGGAAAAAGCCCGCGTGAAAGGACTGGCCCATGACAAGAAAGGAAGGGTATGGATTGCCTCATCCAACGGGATTGCCCGCTACGATGGGAAGTCGTTTTATACCTTACAAGAAAAGGATGGACTGATAAACAACAAGGTCAATTGTATTTATAATGATTCTAAAAACCAGATATGGTGCGGAACGGTATCAGGCATCAACAAGCTATCGGCCAACGGGCAAATATATAAAGTAAACCTGGGCGATAGCCTCATTAACGAGATACAGGCCATCCTCGAGGATCCGGAAGGCAATACCTGGTTTGGCACCCTGGGCGGCCTGGTAAAATTTCATGGCGGCATGATGACTTCCTTCGACGAGGCTGAAGGGCTGTACCACAAGAAAATCAATACCCTGGTATTGGATAGCCGCGAAAACTTGTGGATTGGCACCCTGAACGGTGGCATTTACATTCTACCGAAAAACACCCCCGATAGCCTGCCTATTCAAGCCTTTGCCAATGATAGCCTGCTTAATTCGAACAATGTTAAGTTGATTGCTTTTGAAAACGATACCACGGTACTGGCCGGTACCGATAAGGGTTTGAATAAACTATTTATCAATAGGGATTTATCCGTGAAAAAAGTGTGCCACTATGGCAAAAAAGAGGGTTACAAGGGGATAGACAACAACGAGAATGCCCTGGCACGGGTAAATGGAAAATTTTGGTTTGGTACCGTGAAAGGTGTAACGATATACGACCCTGAAGAAAGCCGGCTTTCAAAAAAGGCCCCTGGTATACATATCACCAACCTGAAACTGGCATTCAAGGATATAGACTGGAAACAAGAGGCCAATGCCCCGGTGCCCTGGTTTAATTTGCCGGGAAACCTGGTATTGCCCTACCATCAAAACCATATCAGCTTTCATTATATTGGCTTGTATTATTCCAATCCCGGCAAGGTAAAATACCGCTACAAGCTTGAAGGTTTGAGGGGCAGTAAGTGGTCGCCCCCGGTAAATAAGCTGGAAACGGAGTACCCTGGCTTGCCACCAGGCGATTATACTTTTTTGGTGACAGCTTCGAATGGCAGCGGGACCTGGAGCCCCGAGCCGGCCAGGTACCCTTTTGCCATCACCCCGCCATTTTGGCAAACCTGGTGGTTTTATCTTGTTTGCCTGGTAATTATTACCCTGGTTATTATCTTTTACGTGAAATACAGGGAAAGAAAACTGAAACAAGAACGCGACAGGCTGGACCACCTGGTAAAAGAACGGACAAAAGAGGTGGTAAAGCAAAAAGTGGAAATCGAGGAAAAAAACGAGCAAATTACCTCCAGTATCAAGTATGCCCAACGCATACAGCAAGCCTTGCTGCCCGCTAAAGGCTACCTCGACGAGCACCTCTCCGATCATTTCGTCCTGTTCAAGCCGCGCGACATCGTGAGCGGCGATTTTTACTGGGCCAACAAGAAAAACAACCACCTGGTGTTCGTGGCTGCTGATTGCACGGGGCATGGGGTGCCAGGGGCATTCATGAGCATGCTGGGCATCAGTTTCCTGGATGAAATCGTGATAAAAAATGATATTATCACGTCAGACAGTATCCTGAACGAGCTGAGGTCACACGTGATCACGGCCCTGAAACAAAAGGGCGAGGCCAACGAGGCCAAGGATGGAATGGACATGGCCCTGTGTTCGCTGGATTTGACCAACAACACCCTTGAATTTTCGGGGGCCAATAATCCATTATACCTTATTCGCGGTGGTGAATTGATGGAAAGTAAGGCCGATAAAATGCCCGTGGCCATTTATGCCAAGATGAAGCCTTTTCAAAAAGATACCTTCGAGCTACGAAAAGGCGATACCTTGTACATTTTCTCGGATGGCTACGTGGACCAGTTTGGAGGCCCCGATGGCCGAAAGTTTATGAAAAAAAATTTTAAAAACCTATTGATAGATATTCATAACAAACCCATGAAGGAACAACATGACATCCTGGATGAAACTATAAAGGATTGGATGAACGGGGAACACCAGCTAGATGACATGGTGGTAATGGGCGTGAAAATATAAGCTTATGGAACCCGTGAAAGTGATAACCTATAACGAAAACTTCATATATAACGAGGGCTTGCGCATGATCCTGGAAGAAGACAAGCACGTGAAATTGGTAGCGAAAGTCTCTTCGCTGGAAGAATTGAAAGGCATCTTGGCAAATGAAAGGGCAGATATTGCCATTTTTGATGTAAAAGTTTCAGACCCTGATTTTTTTAAATCCATAAAAAAGATAAAAAAATTGTCGCCGGGTATCAAGTTCTTGGGCCTTTGCCCCGATAACTCTGAGAAAACCATCGTGAAAGCCGTGGAATCTGGTGTAGACGGGCTGTTATACAGGGACACCCCCGTGCAGGAGTTTTACTTCGCTATATGCCAGATAACCGAACAAGAATATTATTTCAACCAATCTATCCTGGACAAAGTGTACAAGAGTTTTATTAACTCGCTTGGAAAGCAATAAGGGATATCCCCTATTCCAAATACGGTAATATCACGGATTGATTTGCTCTTGTTTAATGTGTTCATTTATAACATGAAACGCATGTTAAAAATTACACTTTTAACCAATTGTAATCCTGATAATTAACTATAATACATGATGCAAGTAAATACTAAAATTACGGATATGAAAAAAATTAACTTATTTTTCCTGATGCTGTTCCTTGTAACAGCAAGCTTTTCGCAAACAGCTACCGCTCCTTCGGGCAGTGGTACGAGTGGTGACCCTTATCAAATCGCGACACTTGAAAACCTCTACTGGATTACCCAGAATAGCAGTGAATGGGGCGCGTATTACATTCAAACCGCCGATATCAATGCTTCAGAAACCATGAATTGGGACGGTGGACAAGGCTTTACCCCGATTGGCAATGGGACAACAGAGTTTACTGGAAATTATGATGGGAATGGGCATTTAATTGATAGCCTAATGATTAACCGGACAACCAGCGATACGATTGGTATTTTTGGTTATACCGTTAATGCCACCATTACAGATCTGAAAGGGGACAATTTAAGTATATCCGGAAATTATTACACGGGCGGTTTAATTGCCATTAGTTACAATTCTACCGTTACAAATTGCTCGGCAAGTGGCAGTATTTCTGGTGATGAAACAGTTGGCGGTCTTATCGGTAGCAGTGAAAGTTCTACCATTAACCAGTGCTTTACGAATATCTATGTTTCTTCTACTGTAGATTATGCCGGGGGATTTGTTGGGGTAACGGCAAATTCGACTAACATACAAAATTGCTTTAGCCTTAATGATGTATCTAGCTCCGTAGGAGGCACCGTTGGTGGTTTCGTGGGTTTGATTGTTTCAGGTAGTACAATAAGCAATTGCTATAGTATAGGTACCCCTTCAGGCAATTTAGACGTTGGTGGATTTGCAGGTTACAATACGGGAACTGTTAGTAATTCGTTTTGGGACACGCAAACATCAGGAACCACGACAGGCATTGGAAATGGCACAACAACAGGTGCTACAGGTAAAACTACATCTGAAATGACCAGCGTGGCAACTTTTACTGATGAAATCCTCACCATTAAGAGGTTTAAAAAAAATGAGTGGTACAAAGACAA
>CAZKIR010000002.1:18723-32233 GCA_964552835.1 uncultured Bacteroidales bacterium | reverse complement strand
TATTTATTCTTAATATATCTTTAGCAGGATTCGGGTATAAATGAACAATATTTTTATCCCTGGTATTAATTTTTGTAGGCATTACATGTATAACGCAGGTATCAGAAATAAATCCGAGTTTATTTCTTGCAATAATTTCTGTAGCCCCTTCATTCACGGCTAGGACCTTTCCTTTATCAACTGTTGCCACATGTTCTTTCATGGATATCCATGAAATCTCACTCGTGGTATTGTCCGGTTTAATGGTTGCAGTAAGCAATTCATTTTCGCCAACAGCCAGGTATAATTCTTTTTTGTTTAATTGAATGGTTTCTACCAATGGGTTAATAGTACAGCTTCCCGGGGCCACGTCAAGCAATTTTATTCCAGGGCCCCAATCAGGGCCTAATATAATTCCATTTGTTTTTATTAAATTGTAAAATTCGCGATACATGCTAAGAATATCATCGTGCACGAGCGTGTCCTTTATCTTTATATTTTCACCGCAGTGATTATGGTTTATAAAGCAATCAGGCCCCCAGAAATAATTCGTGCTATAAGCATGCTCTTCTTGTTCTTTTGTTTTGATGCTATATAATAAATTATTGTAATAGCTTGTGTTCGAAACAGGTTTGTCATCTTTCCATGCCCATAAATAACCGCAAATATCATAATACCCTTTAATTAGGTTACCATCTTCACCAAAAAGAGGGTTTATTATTTTGTTTTTGTAGACCAAGCAATCATGCCCGCTAGATACTGCAATACCTGCATTTTGAATGTAGCAAAGATAATTCTCGTGAATACGAACATACCCAAAATCTGCCCCTGATTCACCAGCATCTAATATTATCCCGGTACCACTGAATTTCCTGTAATTATTGAATGGCTCATTTCCATGGGCCCCTCTCAAGAAATTGCGGGTAATAACAATTGGGTTGTCCATGTTTTCGCCCGTGCTTCCAAAAATATTTATTAGGTCTTCCGTTGAACTGACATTATCCACGTTGTATTCGTTGTTTTCTATTATGTTATATTGGATCCTGGGAGCTAAAGAGCCACTTGGCGTTTGTATACCATTTAATATGACCATCTGGCGGTTCCATTCACCCCCGTTATCCAATGTTAGATCGTAGCCGTCCCGGCCTTTTTTACTGTTACCATTGCTTACAAGTGATGTAAGGTCTTCGTGAATATTTCCCTGGATCCAAACAATAGTATCATAATTACCTACTACATTCTTTATTCGTAGGCCTCCTGTTTGATTAGTGTAATTATTTTGAAAGAAAAAATAATCTGTATTTTCTATTTTTACCGAGCGTCCTTGTTGTTTGCCCTCAATATTAGGGTTTCTTCCCCAGATGTAATTATTGTTTATCTTGATTTTTGTATGGTTTGTTCCTGTCACGATTAAGTCACCCGAACCCGATATAACACAATTTCTAATGATCACGGGTTCTGAAGTGTTAATCATGATGGCAGGAGTATAATATCCTGTACTGTTAATAGCTAGGTTTTCATATACTCCACCTCGAGTAATTGTTAATGGATTATGAATACTATCAATTGGCAAGTAATTTAGTTCATCTCCAGCGAGATGACTTGAAGAAACAGCTAATGATTCATTGCTTTCACGTGTTTTAGAAAGCAAGTTTTCTATTTGATTTGTTTTAGCATGTAAGCTATTTATCAAGATAATCATAAGTATCGTAGGTATATGTTTGTTCATCGGTAGAAAGGTTTTAAATTAAAGAGAGAAGGGATTTTTTTAATTTGGTAAGTAATGCGCGGGAAATTATTCCCGCGCATTACTAATCTAACTAACTAACTAACTAACTAACTAACTAAATGAAACAAAGTCGCGTGCTATTTATGGGTTTACTTGATAATTATTTTTGAGTTAAATTCTGCAAGGCTATTTTGTAATGAAAGAATATAAATTCCTTCAGAGAAATCCTGTACATTAATTTTAAGATTGCCCGTGGCTGTTTGAATATTTTTTTGCAAAACAATTTTGCCAGTTAAATCTCTGATTATAAGGACATCAAATTGCCTTTCTGATAAATCGATTGATAATATATTATCAGCAGGGTTCGGGTATACATTTACAAAATTAGATGCAGATTGGTGTATCGATGTAGTTCCGACAATAACGTTACAGGTTGCCGTGTGCCCCCCGTCTTCGGTTGTCACGGAAATAGTGGTGGAGCCATTTCCCTGGGCTGATACCACTCCTTCATCCGAGATGATGGCTACCATAGGATTACCAGTTTCCCATGTAACATTTTTGTTGGTAGCATTTTCAGGAGATATGGTAGCTGTTAATTGTTGGGTGTCACCTTTTTCCATGTTTATTTCTGTTATATCTAATGCAATACCAGAAACTGCCACAGCGTCTTTAACGGTTATTTCACAAGTAGCCGTGTGCCCACCATCGGTAGATGTTACTGTAATGGTTGCATTTCCCTTCGCGATGGCCGTTACAATGCCATCTTCAACAGTAGCTATATTATTGTCACTGCTTGCCCAGGATACACTTTTATCTGTTGCATTCTCTGGAGCTATGGTTGCCGTTAGTGTTTCTGATTGCCCCACGTCTATGGTGATTGTTTCTTTATTTAATGCGATGCTTTCAACGTTTATTTCCTCTCTAATTCCGTTATCTAGTATGAGCATCGCGGGTTCCCAGCCTTGATCAGAAATCCATATCCTGGATCCATTTGTGATATCCATGCCTTTTATAGCAAATGAAATTGCCGTATCTCCTGCTGTGATAGCTTCATTGATATACTCGGTAAGGGTACCTGAGGTAATATAATAATAGTTGAAACCAGTCACGTTTTTTGTTGCTAGCAGGTCTTCGTTTTCAGGCTTATTGTTCCATGTAAGGGTTTCTTCGGCCCAATCATTTCCTGCACCATATACTCCAATATTGAACTCGGATAATTCTGCCCAGCCATCTTTTTCCTCTTTTTGTGCTGATACAATACGCAGGGTAGCTTTTGCTTGTTGCTCAGAAATATCTTTTAGATTAAATTTAAAGTAAGCTTCTCTGTTTTCGAGAGTATCGGTGTCCATCATGGCAACTTCAAGGTCAGTGATTCCATTATGGTTTTGGTCTGGTAAATCTTCGCTAACCCAGGAATCTTCGAGTACAGAAAGTGATTCTGCTTCAATTGTTTCAACTACTAACTTGACAGGAATCCAACCTTGATCAGAAATCCAGATACGCGAGCCGTTGGTAAGGTCGCGTCCTTTAAAGACAAAGCTTACTAGCGTATCGCCGTTCTCAATAGCCCGGTTGATATGATTAGCAATTCCTTGGCCACAAATTTCATACGTTTTAAAATTTGTAATATTTTCTTCTGCCAATATTTCTGAGCTTGTTTCCGGTTTGTTATTCCATGTCATTGTATCTTCACCCCATTCATTATTCGCTCCATAAACCTGAACAAAGAATTCGTCCAGTTCAATATATCCGTCATCAGCTGATTTTTGAGCACTAGCCATACGAAGAGCAGCAAAACTCACGAATCCATCCAGGTCTTTGATATTAAATTGTACATAAGTTTCCCTGTTTTTCATGGTATCCGTGTTCATTCGTGCAACCTGCAGATCAGTTTCTCCATTAAAGTTTTCTTTGGGTTGATCTTCAGAAACCCATGTATCCTGAACAATGGTTTTTTCAGTAACTTCGAAGGTGGCCATCTGAAGCTTAACAGGTTCCCATCCTTGATCAGAAATCCATATTCGTGATCCATTAGTTTCCTCTCTTCCCCTAAAGGCAAAACTAATTTCAGTATTGCCATTTGCAATTGCATGAGTTATATAGGTATTTAAAGCTTCGCTGGAGATACCGTATCTGCTGAAATCAGTAACGTTGATAGTTGCCAATACCCCTGAATTATCTTCCGGCTTATTGTTCCAGGTCATTGAAGTGTCATGCCAGTTTGATTTAGTTCCATAGACATCTAAATAAAAGTTATCTAATTCTATCCAACCATCTTTTTCTTCTTTTTGGGCCGCCATTATGGAAAGAATTGCATCATCGACATAGCCCGAAAATGAACTTATATCAAATTTCACGTAAGCTTCGCGGGTTTTCATGCTATCAGTATCTATAACAGCTACCTCCATATCGGTAATACCATTGTTATTTTGATCTGGGGCATCTTCACTTATCCAGGTATCCTCTTTTAGGGAAACTTCTTCTGTCTCTACAATGTCTACTTTTAAATGGGCTGGTTCCCATCCTTGATCCGAAATCCATATGCGCGAACCATTGGTTTCAGATTTTCCTTTTATAACAAAACTTACCACGGTATCACCATTTAATATGGCATTATTGATATGATCCGCTAGCCCTTCTCCTGTAATATTATAACTTGAAAAGCTGGTAATATTCGCGGTGGCAAGAACGGGGGATGCCACGATTGGTTTATTGTTCCAAGTTAGGCTGTCTTCGCCCCATTCATTTGATACACCGAGTACTTCAATCAAGAACTCGTCCAATTCAATCCAGCCATCGTCTGCTGATTTTTGGGCGGCTACAACTTGTAGTTGGGCTGATTTTATAAGGCCCGAGTACTCTTTGATATTAAACTTTAAATATACCTCACGAGAAAGTAAGGTATCCGTGTCCATCATGGCACATTCCAAATCAGTGATTCCATTGTTGTTTTGATCCGGGGCATCTTCACTTACCCAGGAATCTTCCGAGACTGCAACGTCAACCAATTGTGCTTTCGTATTATACGTAAAAGCGAAAATGGCTAACAAAACGATTAAAGCAAAGGATTTGTTTTTCATAATAAATTGTTTTTAGTTAATAAATCATTTTAAATCTTGTTTTTTTCTTTTGTTTCAAGTGATTATTGTTTAAACTGGTGATATCCAGATATCTCATGGGCTTGTTTTTTATAAAATATTTCATCAGCGTAGTCTAATAATATTTTCCAATCACTTTCATTTTGTTCATGCTCGCCTTCACGAAAATGAATTTGTATTTTATTCTCAGCATCCAAGAATTGAAATATTTTTTCTGCTTCTTTATGGGCCAGCTGAGTACCCTCTGGATTTGCCCAGGCATCGTCCAAAGCATTTGTTGAAAGATAGGCCCTGGGGGCTACTAGTGCGACAAGGGCATGTTGATCGAATGGTAGTTTTGAAACATTATTGCCCCGGAACATCAGATAGTTTTTATTAAACCAATAATGAAAACGGTTGCTGTCAGTTATATCATTTATAGTTTCGCCAGTTATAAGATACCTGTTTGGCCCAGCCCCACCGATACCCGAGCAATGGGGATTTGTTAAAGTAACCCGCTCATCAAGGGCACCTGCTAGCAGGGCTGTTTTCCCGCCACGAGAATGTCCGGTAATGGTTATTTTTTTCTTATCAAAAACGGGATTATCGCACGTGTAATCAATAACGCACATGTATGCCCATGCCCAAGCTGCTATAGTTCCAAAATCATCGCGAGGATAAAGGGCATGAAGGCCATCTAACCTGTTAGCGTTGTCCTCGTCTACATCCGTGCGGTCAAATTCAATAATTGCATAACCACGGTCAAGTATATTTTCTGCATATTTATAGATAGAACCCCAGCACAAGTCCCCCGTGATGACAACGGGAAATGGGCCTTGGCCTTTTGGCCTGTATATTTGAAGAATAATGTCAATATCCTGGCCACATTCAAGTTTAACTGAATCATAAAAACCTTTCTCTTGAAATATTTTCCCGGCATGTATATTCTTTACTACCATTTTTTCAGGCGCTGGTGGCAAAAATCCATATTCATAATATTGTATTAATTGTTTAAGGTCATCTCTGTGTGCTTCCCATTCCCCCGGTGTATTAACCCTTGTCCCATCAAGTTTTTTAAAAAGGCTTGGAAAGTCATTTATTCTATCAAGTGTATTTATGCTTGGAAATTTTTCCATGTTTTTAGGTTTTGAAATGGGTTTATAAATTTTACGTGCCGTATTGATTTTTGAACAGTTGCTTATAATAGAGATGGCAAAAAATGCCATAAAGAGAATTTTTTTGATACAAGGAGACATGATTGTTCATATTATTGATTTTATCTGGTTAAGTTTTTTGATGAGATATGCAGAAAAAAGTTGGATTAAAGCTAAAATGAGAAACGTGAACCGTAAAGCCCCTATACCGGAGGTATAATACGCCAGAGCGAGAAAAACGACCCCCCCGAAAATTCTTCCACCGTTCATAAAATATTCATTGTCCATGATATACGTGTAGCTGTCCCGTTTTTCAATTGTTGATGCTTTTCCAACATTGGTTAAAAAAGTTGCCCTAAACGAGCTATGTACCATTGGATCGGCAATTACCTGACTAATCTTCATGATAACAACACCAAGGAATGATATGGTAATCCAATTAAAAAAGAGGCCTGTATTGTTAATTGAAAATATTAGAAAAACACTGCCGACAACTAAACTGATAGCACCAGCTAGCATTATCCTGCCCCTGTGTTGGGGTTTTGAAACGCGACTAACAATATATATTGAACCTACTGAAATAACTGCTGTAAAAAATTCAATCTTTCCTAAAACTGTTTCATCTCCAGCCACGGTCAAAATTAATATGGTCATAAGTACCATGAACCCGCTTTCCACCATGCCCACGCAGAAAGTTACTATCCTGTGCGTGTTCCAGATACGTGTGAACCTGAAATAAATAAATTTTTTTATTCGTGGGCTTTCAAAAGTGCTGGTTAATATGAGATAACCCGCGTACAGCATCAATACAACCATTAATAGAGCAACTGCCCTATAGGCAAAAGTTTCCGTGTAATATCCGGTTTTTTGCCCGAATCCAATAATAAAAGTGCCAAACAAAAAAGGTATTAACGCGTTGCAAAAGATGATATAGAATTGCTCGAAACCAGCAAAAAAGTTCCGGTTTTCCTCGTTTGTTACCAAATAACTAAGGAAGTTCCTGCATGACCAATATATGCCACTTCCTATCCCGGTAAACAAGCCATAAACGAAAACAAAATAGCCGCTATCTTTATTCACGATGAGCATCATTAATAGATTTGAAATTACGCTAAGCATCAATCCCCCAGCGAATAAGAATTTGATCTTGGTCTTTTTTAATAGCAACCCGTTTATTAAATACCCAACTACCAGTCCCATGTAAAAACCCCATGCATTTATTATTACAAGGGTAGTATTTGAGGTTGCCCGATTTATATAGGCAGCAGAAAAAATTATTAAAAAGGGAAAAGCCAATGCATATAAAACATTCACGATAATGAGTTTTTTTGCATCCTGGTTAAACACACTAAAAGCTTCTTTCTCTTTTTTTATTCTCGTTAACATTTATTTTTGTCCTTTTTATTCTTTATTTTCAATACCAAATATTTTTTTAGCCACCTCCTGCATGCTTTCCGTGGAAGCCCCGTGTGTAACAATTACTGTTTTATATTCGGGCAATACAGTGAAAGGAAAAGGGCTATTGGAAATAACAATGGTAGGTTTTCCCCAGTTTACAATTTCTTTCACGAATTCATTTCCGTTCAAGTGGCGGCGACTGTAATAATTCGTTATAATTATAATTTCGGCTTGTTTATATCTCTTCTTGACACGTTCTTTATCATCTTCACGGAAAGCCATAAGTGTTTCTATGCAACCAACATTTTTTGAATAACCCAACATTTTCTTCCATAAAATAGAGGGATGGCAATACTGGGTATTAATATGTTGGTGAAGTGGGTTTACCTGTTCAATTAATAGTATTTTTTTATCACGATTGATGGGCAAGATGTTTTGTTTGTCACGAATTACAGTAATAGCAAGCCTGGCCAATTTCTTTGAAATTATTGAAGTTTTAGTTTTTTTAACCCCATTAGAAGCTTTTTCAGGATTTTTTATGCCGTTTTTTGGTTTTTTATCAAAAAAACCATAATCATATTTAACTGACAAGATTCTCTTTATGGCATCATAGACGCGTTGTTCAGGTAATTCCCCGGTTTTAACCGCCTCAACTAGCCTTGGAAATACTTCATGGATTATAGGACCTTCATCCCTTATCAACAATAAATCGGCCCCCGCGTTCAAAGCTTTTATGCAGGCATCGGCTAAGTCAAATTTCGATATAATCCCCCCCCATGGCCATAGCATCTGTTGTAACCACACCCTTGAACCCCATATCGTTTTTTAATAAATCCGTCAAGAAGGTTTTTGATAATGTGGCAGGCAAACCAGAAGGATCAATTTTTGGATAGGCTGTATGGGCTGTCATTATAGCCGGCAATCCCATGTTAATCAAAGCTTTAAATGGCCTAAGGTGTTCCTCTATTTCCCTTGTTGTTAAATTTATTATTGGAAGCCCGGAATGTGCATCAGTTGTTGAGGCACCCCTGCCCGGAAAATGTTTTCCGGTTGCTATTATACCTTGGGCTTTCCATCCTTTATATGCTTCACTAGCATAATTAATAACCGTCTCGGCATCTTCTCCAAAACTTCTGGTGCCTATCTCCGGGTTCAATGGGTTCGTGTTCACGTCCAAGACTAATGAATGCGACCAACTAAAACCAATCGGGGAAAGTTGTGCCCCTATAGCATACGATTGATAATATGCCATTTTGGGATCATTGGAGCGGGCTATCCCCATGTATGAAGGAAATTGATATATGCCGCCATGATAATAATCGCAACTTAAATCTCCTTCAAAATCAAAAGTGATGTGCATGGGTATGGAATTTTTTCCAACCAGGTTTTCCATTTTTAAGGTGTTTAAAAAATGGCAGTATTCTTCGTTGGTACAATAGGGCACGGGAATGTCTTCTACTAAATCTTTCATTGTGCCACTTGGGGTCCGTAGCATCCTGTAAGCAAACGCGGGCGGGGTACACCCTGGATCATGCTTGGCCGTTCGCATGCGCCAGTAAAGCCCGGTCCGAAGGCCAGCAGGAGTGTATTTTCTTATCCTTGATAATATTTCAGGAGTAATTAAAGTACCAACATAACCCAATACTAAACATTGCCCTACCATTTGTTCCAGGCTCATTTTCGAAATAAGGCTTTCAATGTATTTTTGTTTATTAGTTTTCATGGAAAATTTATAACTATTTAATCTATTGGTTTAATATGTATTGCAAATCCTCCCCTTTGTTTCATCTTTATATTTAGCGATCCGGTATTTTTTATCTCCTTTTTTCTTATATTCACTTCCTTCGGGGCTGTGTTAGCATTAGGCGAATCCTCGTAAATTGTTGTTATATAAGCTTTATTATTGTCTAAGAAAGAGAGAGGGATGGTAACTTTTCTTTCTTTCGAGTTTGTCATCCCTCCAATATACCAGCCTGTGCTTTTTTTTCGGGCCAAAACGATATATTCACCAATTTTTCCTTCAATGAATCTGGTGTCATCCCAGCTAGATGGTACCGTTTTTATAAATTCAGATTCCGGTCTCCCCTTGTAAGCATGTGGTGCATCGGCCAATACCATCAAGGGGCTTTCATAAACTATTAACATGGCTAACTGATGAGCCCTAGTAGTGATTACTTCAAAATGCATGTATGTATGATCCTCAGGTAAAACATTGTTGAACCCCCCCGGTGTATAGTCCATAGGGCCAACAAGCATGCGGGTATATGCCAAGGTCACATTGTGTTTGGTTGTCAGGTTTTTATCAGTATTTGCCCATTCTAATCCTTTTACGCCTTCTTGCGTGATATAATTAGGCCATGTCCGGCTTAGACCGGTGGGTTTATAGGCTCCATGAAAGTTAATAAGCAAGTGATATTTGGCAGCAGTGCTAATGCACTTTTCATACCAATTTACCATATATTGATCATCACTGTCCATAAAATCAATTTTAACACCTTTTATTCCCCATTTTTCAAAAGTTGAAAAAACCCGTTCCATATCGTCTCTGATATTATTCCATCTGGCCCATAATATTAATCCAACACCCTTTTTTTCAGCATATTTGACTAGTTTCGGGATATCAATGCCATCAATGGCCTTAAGCTGGTCCACGGCTGGATTTTCTTTTTTCCATCCAACACCTGGGCACCAGCCTAGGTCAATTAACGAATACTCCAGGTTAAACTCGGCAGCAAAATCAATATAGTATTTTAAGGTTTTCATGTTCATGCCACCTTCAAACCCTAACCCCTGTGCCACGTTTCTTCCGGCCAGAAAGTCCCAGGCCGATTTCCCGGGCTTTATCCAGGAGGGGTCATCTATGGCAAGGGGCCGGTTTAAATTATATATAATGTTTGATTCAATTAGGTCTGCTGGCCCTTCTCCAATCATTATAACCCGCCAGGGAGAAGAGTGTGGTGTAGAAAACTTCGCGGATATGCCGTTTTCATTTCTTAAGGGAGATAAAATTGAATTAAGCGCAGGTGTCGAACCCTTTCTTTTTTGCAGGTACATTCCTGGGTAATCTTTTAAATCGGCTTCAGCAATGGCAAGTACAGGTCCGTTTTGAATATCAACTAGTAACGGTAATCCAATAAGTTCGCGATGATATTTGTCGGCAGGAAAATCAAAGCAGAATAAATATTGCATTATGGGATCTTTTAGCTCTGCCTTTCCATATATGGTATTTAGCGTAACCTGATCAAAAGGTGCTTCATAATTTGAATTAAAATGTGGCAAGTGTTGTGCCCAGCAAGGATAGTCGTCAACAAAATTGAATTCTGACAACTCAGCTATCAATGTTAAATCATTGCTTTTTTCCTCGAGAGGAAATCCGTACCTGAAGGCTATTCCATCATTATAGGCGCGAAATGTCAAATTAAGCTTGCGGCGATAAAATTTTTTTTCCTGTAATGAAATTGTTAATTGGTTGAAATGATTTCTTATTTTATGTTTTTTCCCTAATACTGGATAGTATGTGCTGTCAATCGTTTTACTGTCTGAAATGCTTTTTATCTCAAGATGATCTTGCAGTTTTCCACCTTGTTGCAATACAACTCCTAATCTTGAGCCTTCAATTATTTTAATGTTGCTAGATTGAATACTATATATTGGTTCACCTTTTTCATTAAGTGAAAAGTTCACTGAAATTTTCCCGTTTGGCGAGACCAATTCAGCTTCTAATGCAAGTGATCGTGAAGTATGGATAAGAGAAATAAGGATAAGAAGGCAGAGTATGTTATATAGTTGTTTCATGTTTGTTTATTTATAAGAATCTATTAGAGAAAATATTTCTAGTTTATTTTTAATTTTTTTGATCGGTTGGGGGCTATTAAATTTAATTGTTTTGCTTTCGCCGGGTAGCAGATCAAAGAAATTATCAGAAAATGTCCCGATTGGTTCATCTATGGTTAAGAATACATATTTTACAAAGGAATCAGTTGTTAGCTCGATGAAGTGGTTTTTTCCTTCTTTTCTTATTTTTGTATCTATAGATGCTTTTTCTAATTTCAAGTCTTTGAAAGGGACAAAATAGTAATAGTTCTCCGAAAGAAGCTTGTATTTTTCATCATACACCCTTCCCCTCATCAGGACTTTTGATTTATCGTATTTTTTAGTGAATTGTAGCGTGTTGGCCTGAAATACCTTTTTACTTGAATAAGCAGGGATTTCTTCTTTCATTATCTTTTCCCAAAGTACCTTACCATCAAAATTTATTAGTGTAAATTCGATATTGGTTTTAATAGTATCCACTTTATCCGATACCACCCAGAACCCAATTTCATCTTTTTTACGGGAAGGGGAAATGATAACATCATTAAACGCCCGTTTGGCCATGTACATCTCTGCTTTCCATCGCCCGTAATAATCAATGGCCGAACCGCACTTTACCGGCCAACACTCGTTGAGCATCCAAAAAAGAGTGCCCATGTTGTGGGGCTTGCTCCTGCGATGGGCTTCAATAGCAATTTCTATTAGGTAAGCGTGCAATACTTGCTGAATATATAGCATGCTTTTAAAGTTTTTTGCTGGTTGGAAATTTCTCGTCATATAGTTTGACGTATCAACTTTTTCCCAGGGTTTTATTTCATGTTCAACTGGTTTAGCGTATGATCGAATAGCATTTTTTGTCCAATCCACAGGGAGGGTAAACCTTTTTACCGAATTAAATTCAGGGCTGCTGCTTTTTCCATATTCTGACATGAACCGGCCAATTTTTTCCTCGTAAATGGTAGCCGGCATGCTTTGATCCCTGTTTTTCCAGTAGTGGTAATCCCCGGATGTATAATTTTGTGGCGTATTATTTTTATTTGCTGCCGGAGAGCTTGGCCAATAAGGCCTAGTTGGATCGTATTTATTTAGCACATCGGGTATTATCTCGTGAAAAATTTTTAAATAGTCATTCCAAAGCTTTGTAGAATCTTTCTTGTCCCACTTGTAAATGGCCTCGGGGTGGTGCCAGCCCCAGTGGGTCCACGCTTGCAAAACTTCATTATTTCCACACCAAAGGGCGATAGAGGGATGGTTTCGTAAACGTTTCACGTTATCAATGAATTCTTGTCGCACGTTATTAATAAATGTATCGTTTCCCGGGTACATATTACACGCGAACATGAAATCCTGCCATACCATTATGCCGTGTTTATCGCACAGGTCATAAAAAATATCGTTTTCATAAATTGCCCCGCCCCAGACTCTTAACATGTTAAAGTTGGCTTTTGCAGAAGATTCTATTAAGTGTTTATAAGTTGAATCAGATATTCTTGGGACGAACATGTCATTGGGGATGTAATTTGCACCTTTAATATAAACAGGTAGGCCATTTAGCTGAAAATAGAAGCTTGTTCCTATCGAATCTTTTTCCCTTATTAACTCTATTTCCCTTATTCCGATAGTAGTATTTTTTGTATCTATAAGTTGATGTTTGCTTGTTAGCTCTGCTGTTAGATGATAAAGATGAGGGGCCCCCAGTCCATTGCACCACCATAACCTTGGATTTTTTATAATAAAGTTTACATGTACTTTATTTTCCCCCTTTTTAAGGTTTATTATTTTCTTGAAAAATTCATTGCCATTTTCCTGGTTTTTTAAAGAGATTGTTAGATTTTGATCACGCGTGGACTCAATTTCATAAAAGGCTAAAATACTTGCCTCCTCTTTTCCAATCGAGTCAGTAATATATTGTACATTTTTAATATTTGCTGTATTCCAGGCTTCAAGGACAACGGGCCTCCAAATTCCAGAGGTAATAAATCTTGGCCCCCAATCCCAACCGTAATGATAATGAGCTTTACGAGAAAATACACTGATCTTCTTATCACCAATACCTCCAATAATGCTGTGATCATTTATCGCGGGCAACTTAAGCGGGTAGTTATCATGTAGTTTAACGCCGACTTTAACAGGCGAATGAAAATAAACTCGCATAACATTAGTACCTTCTCTCAGTACGTTTTTGCAATTAATTGTCCAATGCCTGTGCATGTTATTGGATGATAAAAGCAAACTATCATTTATGTATACATCGGCATATGTGTCTAACCCCCAAAAAATGATTTGCAATTTATCATGGGCTAGAATCTTTTTGTCAAGCTGAAAATGGGTTTTGTACTCCCAATCTTTTTTATCTATCC
>CAZKIR010000002.1:15032-18713 GCA_964552835.1 uncultured Bacteroidales bacterium | reverse complement strand
ATCTATCCATTGTTGTTTTTTTTCATTTTCCCGGAAAAATGGTTTATCAATCACCCCGTTATTTAATAAATCAAGATGTACAACCCCTGGAACCTCTGCAGGTAGCCATGTTTTTTCCCCAACTTGCCTAAATTCCCAATTTTTATCGAGTTGGATTCTTATTTTTTTATTACCCTCTTGTACCTTTTGGCAGGCAGTAATATAAAAAGCGAATAATACGAGTATAGTAATATATTTATTCATTTATTTTTTTTGTTTTTCAGTGAGATTGGGACATGAGAATCTAACCTTAACAAATCTTAAGTACGTGATATGCAAGAAATCAACATTTGTTTAAGCATTTCAGCCCCACAAAAAGATATATAATGGGTTATTTCTTAATTATTTTAGATAATTTAATATTGTTATCATCCTGGATTTCGATAAAATACACACCGCTTGATAAATTAGTAACATTAATTGAACAACTGGTGCTATTATTTATATTGGTTTGATATGCCAATGAACCTGCAATATTATATATTTTTACATGTTGAATATTTTCACCTGTAATATTTAGATGGTTATTCATCGGGTTAGGAAAAATTTTAATATTATTTGTTCCAGGATTTACAATTGAACTAACAATATCTGCTATATCACTGCTTAATATGATATCACCCGACATGGCCATGCTATACCATAAACCCGGCCTTGCCTCTCCACTTGGATCTGCAGAGCCTGTTCCGTCATTGCTCCAGTATTGATCAGATTTTACATCGTCCCCTGGATCAATATCTGCAATATTAATGTCCCATGAGAACTGACTTCCTGATGCCGCCTCGTATCCTGGTTGTAATGAATTCCAAGGAAATGCTACTTCAAGATCATATCCTAGGTTATCTTCTTTATTTGTTCTTGCCCATGAAACTAAAGAGTCTGTTCCTTCACCATTGCCTCCTTCGGCAAATAATGAAGTATCATTAAATTCAAGTGTGGGATCGGCCCATTGCCAGGCATATTGAGTGGCAGGGCCACTTCGGGGGCCGTTCGCGTAAGGTTCTTCTGTACCACCCTCAACTTTATTGTTGTTCATGTCAACATAGATTTCAAGAATATCCCTTGTTTCTTCATCTGTAGCAAATTCATCATCAACAACGCTCACGTGGATATAAAGATAGTTGTCATCCCACACGCCTTGCCAATACCCGTAGGTATCTGTAAAATCTTTGGTTTTGTCACCCGTGCAGATATTTTTGATTTCATGAAAACCGATGTTCGCCCATTCAGTTGTAACCCCATCAACAGTAGGAGGAACATTGGTTTTTTTTAATTCTGCTGTTTTCATGTTATCTGCTTGCCCGTATGCGAAATGGAAGGAGCAAAGACAGATTGCCGTGAGTAAAAGATTAACATTTTTCATAGTCTTTTTTTTTGATTTAACATAATAGTATTTTATTCATGTGCGGTTATTACCATCCTGGGTTTTGATCGTTTTGAGAAATTTTCGTGTTACCAAGTATTTCCTCGAGTGGGATAGGAAATAGAAGGTGAGCTTTAGAAACATTTCGTCCGGCCTCGTTCATTTTTTCTATAAAAGTTCCGGTCCTTATTAGATCAAACCGCCTTTTATTCTCTCCGAAAAATTCATGCGCTCTCTCCATTAGCAATTTTTCCCTAAACTCGCTTTTGCTGGTCGAATCGTCCATTAACAATTGCAACTTCGGTAAATTGGCCCTTTGTCTTACTGAATTTATCGCGGCATATGCATTTTTAGTAGGGCCATTTATTTCGTTTTCAGTTTCTGCAAAGATCAATAAGGTTTCCGCGTAGCGCAATATATTAATAGGAGAGGCAGAGTTTGTTTTTGTAGTAGCATTTGGGTCATCATATTTTGCCGAGTAGGGATGGTTGCCCAATGTTGCACCATCCGGGGGGGCTTCATTAATTCCCGGGACAAGCCCATTATTTCCAGTTGTATCTGGCCAAAAATATGTTGTTGCGCCTCCACCAGATGTATAAATATGTTTAAAGCCTTGGATGGCTCTTTCATCTTCAGGTTCAAATGAATTATAGAAATGTTCAGAATGCCACATTGTTGCCCCATTGCTCGGGCCATAATCATCTGTAGCCGCGTATAAATGGGTTAAGGGGGTTCCCAGATCATTTATGTTTACATGGTTTATAAAAAATAATTTTTCACTATGATATTTATTTTCATAGTCGGTAGCAAACAAGTTCCCGTATTCATTGGCCAGTGCATCATGTGGAGCTGGAATTCCTCCCCTGTCCTCGATTACTTCCCATGCTTTATTCTTAGCCTTTATCCACATCTCTTCTCCCTTTTCTAAAGGTTTTCCTGCCATGGTCATGTATGTGATTGAAAGCAAAGTTTTTGCAGCGTCAATATTTGCCCGGCCTTTATCCGCACCGGTATATTCAGGCCACAAGTTGTTTTCAGCGTATTTTAAATCTTCAATTATGAAATTATAGACATCTTCTGTTGGTGTTCTCGGAAGATCGATCATTTCAGGTGTTTGTGCTGACTGTTTCCGTAATGGGATATCCCCGTATAATCTAACCAAGCACAGGTTCGACCAAGCCCTCAAGAATTTAGCTTCGGCAAGAATTCTCTTCTTTAACTTTTCATTCATTTTTATCGGGGGTACCCTTTCAAGTACAGTATTACACCTGTGAATTATCGTGTACCATCCAATCCAGCCAAATCTCACGGATTCAGATGAGGCATCATATTTAGCATGTGAATATGTTTCTACCGCGGTCAAACCATCGGATATATCACTTGCTAATTCGGCCATCTTGTGGCCATGGAAACCAAAAGTCCCCCAGGCGCATGCTCCCCTGTAACAGCCATTAATGGCAGCCTCTGCAGCCTCAGCGTCTTCATAGAAATTAGCTGATGTGATTTTACTGTACGATTTTTCTTCTAATACATCTTCACACGAGGAGAAAATGAAAAACCAGAGCCCAAGAAAGGAATAAAACATTACCCTTTTTCCTGGCATAAACTTTTGTATTGCCTTAGTTCTCGTGTTTGAATTTGTTTTTATTTTTGCCATGTTTAAAAAATTATATTTTTGATTTAGGTACATCGTTTCTAAAAATTTATTTTCGCACCAATCGTGTAAGATTGGCTCATGGGGTAACTTCCCGCGTCAACGCCCCTTCGCGCGGGATCCTGCCCAAATGCCCCTACCTCGGGATCATACCCGCTATAATTTGTAAACGTCCATAAATTTGAGGCATTTAAATAGATTTGTGCAGATATGTCATTATTCATTATGCCAGGAAATGTATATGAAAACCGAATATTTTTAACCCTTACGAAGGAACCATTTTCCACGAACCTATCTGAGAACTGAAGGGATCTGCCACTACCTATTATTGCCTGGGGTTGCGTGTTGCTGGTTTCTTCGCCTTGCCAACGGTCAATATAGGCTTGCCGGGTAATATTGGAATATGTATCATAAGTCCCGGATATTCTCATATTTGTTTGGTTCAGTATATCTTTGCCCATTATCCCCTGGATAAGGACGCTTAGGCTAAAATTTTTATAAGCAAAATTGTTCGTGAAACCAAAAATGAAATCTGGGTTTACATCACCAATCAGTGTCCGATCATAATCGTTAATAATAGAATCAGGTGTTCCATCAGGGCCACTAATATCTTTATATTTTATTT
>CAZKIR010000002.1:6513-15022 GCA_964552835.1 uncultured Bacteroidales bacterium | reverse complement strand
TTCTCCAATTTCTAAATTCGGTGTCGGGTTTTTAAAAGCCGCTACCTCCTCTTCATTTTGGAAAATGCCGTCCTCCTTGTATCCCCAAATAGCACCTAAAGGCAATCCTGGTTTTTGTATAAAGGGCGAGAATTTCATTGAGCCTTCTCCCAGGGCTGGGGCAAATTGCTTGTCATATCCCGGTGCAATAGCTATAATTTTGTTTCTATTACGGGAATAATTGGTGTTAATATCCCATTTAAATTCCCCAGTCAAGATATTCGATGAAAGTTCCAACTCGAAACCCTTGTTTTCAATCTCGCCTGCATTTTGAAGCCCTTCTGTAAATCCACTACTGAATGCAACGGTGACATTTTGGATTAAATCAGTAGTTATCTTTTCATAATAGTTGGTAGTGATTCGAAATCTATTTTTAAAGAATCCCATGTCTAAACCGATGTTAGTTTGAGAAGTTGTTTCCCAATGCAGGTTCTTGTTAGGAAACCACGCGTAATGATCGTAATAGACGGGTTGTAATTCTGATTGTGGATAATTGAAACCATAACTGCTATTGGTAAGCAATGCTTTTGATTGCAAGGCCCTTACCGCTTGGTTGCCGGATTGCCCCCAGCTTACCCGTAACTTGAGGTTGCTAATTTGCTCGATATTTTTAATTAAGCCTTCCTCAGAAATTCGCCATCCAAAAGCAAAAGATGGGAATATGCCCCATTTTTTCCCTTCACCAAATTTAGATGAGCCATCCCTTCGTACCGTTCCGGTAATCAAATATTTGTTTTGGTAAGTGTAATTTATTCGGCTGGTTAATGATAGAAGAGCAGTTTCTATATAATTGTTATTGAGGTTATAGGTTGATTGATCCCCATCACCTAATGAATAATGCATTAATTCATCATTTAAAAATTCCGATGATTGGTTATGAAGCGATTTAATCGATGTTTTCTCGTAAGAATAAACCCCCACGGCGTTGATTTTATGTGAACCAAACGTTTTGGAATAATTTAATTGGGTTTCCGAAACAATGGAAAGAACATCATTATTACTTATTATTGCTGCCCCCTGCTCTCGAAACCCCCTGTATGTGGTCCTTGGAAAATAACTTTCGCGTTCTGCCAAATTGTAATTTGCCGAAAGGTTTGTCCGCAGCCATATGTCATCGTTTAATGAAATATTTAGAAATGCATCTGAAATGATACGGTTATCCTTTCGGTTGTTAAATGGCTCTGTAGCCTCCACGTATGGATTTGAGCCGGTTTCTTCTTCCTCGGGGCTTAAATTGGGATCCCAGTTTTCAATTTCATAAGTAGGGTTTGCTGTAAGTGCTTGCTTTACAATTCCACCATACTGTCCGTCTGTTCTGGTCGATGTCGAAACCATGCGATTGTCAGAAGTACTTAAAAAAGTGCTGGTGCCAACAGTCAACCATTTCTTAACCTCGCTGTCAAGATTAATCCTAAGACTTTTTCTTGAAAATTCTGAATTCACGATGATTCCTTCCTGATTTAAGTAATCACCCGTGATAGAATATTTTATCTTTTTTGTCCCCCCGCGAAAATTTAAACTATAATTTTGTTTGTAAGCCTGTCTATAAATGGCATCTTGCCAATTTGTCCCTTCCCCTTCAAGAGGAAAGTATTTCTGGTTATTTGTTTCCCCCGCGATTTCGTCCCTGCTATAATACCTGGGTTCCCCGTGTTGAACTTCCCCTGTTATTGGATGTACTGTAACGTTATTATATAGAGCCTCATTTATGTATTTGGCGTATGTGATAGGATCTAACATATCAATTTTTTTTGTTATGTTAGATATACCATGGGACGTTTGAAAGCTAATCTTGTTTTCACCAGATTTTCCCCTGGTAGTGGATATTAGTACTACACCATTAGCGCCTCTGGAACCATAAATAGCCGTTGCAGAAGCATCCTTCAATATTTCGATAGAAGCTATATCTTTCGGGTTCAAGGTGGATAAAATATTTGTTGAGCTTTGCGTGCTTTGTCCCGCGTCTCCGCCTTGAAAATCTCCTGGTGAATAAGTAGAATTATCACTGCTTATTGGTACACCATCTATTACATACAAGGGTTCAGTGCCACCTAACATTGAATTTGCCCCGCGTATCAAGATGCTAATACCGCCGCCGGGTGCGGCACTGGTTTGGGTAACATGTACCCCGGAGGCCTGACCTTGCAGTCCTTGCTCGAGAGTTGTCATGGGTATTTTCTCGAGTTCGTCACTGTCTATAGAAGCAACGGAACCGGTAAGGTCACTTTTTTTTACAGAACCATAGCCTATTACTACCACTTCCTCCAGGCTTTTAGCATCTGCTTTTAGCTTTACATTTAGTACATTATTATCTCCAACTTTTACTTCCCTTGTAATCATTCCAATGAATGAATACCTCAGGACATCTCCTTTTTGGGCAGTTATTGAATAATTTCCCTCGAGATCCGTTATGGTGCCCTTCTTTGTTCCTTTTACAATTATTGTTACACTTGGAATAGGTTTTCCTTCTTCCATGTCGGTAACCGTTCCAGTAATTTGTTTTTCCTGGGCTTTAAGCTTAAATGTACTGGAGAAACACACTATTGAAAATAATAATGCCCTTAATAAATTTTTACAATTTGTTTTGTGGTTTAGTTTCATGTTTTGAACGGATTTTATATTAAATGTTATGCAATTGTCCTTATAAAAACAAGATTAGTAATAAGCCAATCAATAAGACAACAAGTACAATTTCTTTTATTTTAAGAATGAATAATGTTTTTTTAATCTCATGATTATTTTGTTTTGTTTTATTAATTAGTTGCAGTTTTCTCATTAATCATTTTTTAATCAACACCACTTTGCCCCGCTTGTCTAATTTGTTTTAAACAAAACTATTATGAATGAAGTAAATACTTTGATAATATTGTCTGTAAGTGTATCCATATAATCCAATATCGTGAAATATAGTCCGGATGTGTTTTATATAGTCTGTTTTTTTAAATATGGATTTTTTTAAAAGGGATTATTGAAGTTTACAAGGAAACGGTTCTACGCGTAATGTTTTATTCCACGGGCATTAATATCCCCGTGGTTTAAATTATAGCAATATTCTATGAACAAGATTATACTGAATTTTATATGCCGTACTGGGCAGGCAGGTGGGGTTTAGTTGTTGCCTTGTTTCTGTAGTTTAAATTCAGAGGGGGACATGCCGAATTGTTCTTTAAAACATCTCGTGAAATACGAACGATTATTGAAACCAGTTTCAAAAACGATCTCGCTAATAGTATACTTGTTTTCTAATAATAATTCAGCTGCCTTTTTGAGCCTGATATTTTTAATAAACTCGTTAACGGTCATTCCCGTTAATACTTTTATCTTTACAAATAATAATGATCGGCTCACGCCTATAATTGACGCGAATTCTGTACTGCTAAATTCATTGTCCATGATTTTATCCTTCGTGATCTCTATTGCCCGTTTTAAAAAGTCATTATCTGCAGGATTACATGTAATATCCTCGGCAGTAAAATCAAAATCCTTGCTGAATAGTTTTTGCAGTTTTTTTCGGTTATCAATCAATCCTTTTACACGTGCCTTCAGTATCTCGATGTTAAAAGGTTTTGATATATAATCATCAGCCCCCGATCTTAATCCTTCAATAGTACTGGTTTCATCATTTTTTGCTGTAACTAAAATGATTGGGATATGGCTCGTGTTTAAATCGGTTTTGAACTTATCACATAATAATATGCCATCAATTCCAGGCATCATAATATCGCTTAGAATTATGTCAGGCTTTATTTTCAAGGCTTGCTTGAAACCTTCAGTGCCATTGCATGCAGTGTATACTTGATAGCTGTTTTTTAACTCGTTTCTTAAATATAGGCATGTTTCATCATCGTCATCAATAATTAACACTTTTAAAGCAGATTTTTCTGATGGGCCGGTGTAACCCGTGAAATCTTCTTCTTCGCGGTCTTCCATGATTGCTTGAACCTCATTATTGTTTTCTCTGATTGAAATCTCATCGGGATTGTAATAAGATTTTCCCAGGGGCAATAAAAGGTGAAATTCTGTTCCTTTGTTCAAGGTACTCTTAACAATAATGATTATTCTATGTAAATCGGCTAATTCTTTTACTAATGATAGGCCAATTCCAGTTCCCCCGGTCAACTGATTTGAATTTGTCCCTGCCTGAAAAAAACGGTTAAAAATATATTGAATTTTATTTTCCGCGATACCGGCACCTGAATCTTTAATTATTATCTTGCAAAAGGTTTCGGTATCCGCTATCAAGCCACGGGCATTTTCCTGTGGAAAGTACCATGAATTATCATAATCATCATTTGATAAATCAACTTGTACTGATACCTGTCCATGTTCAGGGGTAAACTTAAATGCATTTGATAATAAATTGTAAATAATTTTTTCAAGCTTATCTTTATCAAACCAAATAGATAAATACCCGGCATCAGAATGAAAGGCATAATCAATATCGTGGTTTTTCGCCCTATTTTCAAATGATAAGGTTATGTTTTTTACAAATCCAACTATATCTTTATTTTCGACTTCTAATTTTAGCCTTCCTAGTTCTAATTTTCTAAAATCTAATATTTGATTTAGTAGCGTTAAAAGTCTGTTGGCATTTCGTTTTATTATCTTGAGTTCATTCTCTAACTCTTGATCAATCTTGTGTTTAGTTAATATTTTATGTAATGGGTTTATGATTAAATTTAACGGGGTCCTTAACTCATGGGATATGTTCATGAAAAACTTGGATTTTAATTGATCCATTTCTTGCATTTTTTCTATTTCAATTTTTTCTATTTCAACTACTTTGTTTAATTTTTCCCGCTCGGTTATGTCTTTTCGAAGAATATATAAAATAATTAGAATAAAGAGAATATATGACATATATGCCCACCATGTACGCCAAAAGGGCGGTTCAATAGAAATGGCTATGGACGCTTCATGATTGCTCCAGATTCCATCGTTGTTTGATGCTTTTACGCGAAATACATAATCGCCGGGATCGAGGTTGGTAAAAGTTACTTTTTTTTCATTCCCGTTATTTATCCAATTGTTATTAAAACCTTCGAGTTTATACTTGTATTTGTTTTTTTTGCTGTTGATAAAATTAAGTGCGGTAAATTCGATAGAGAAAATCCGATCCTTGTAGTTAAGAAATATTTTGTCAGAATAATTAATATGATTTTTCAGAACTGAATTATTATCCTTATAGTTGATTTTTTTATTAAAAATATAAAAATCTGTAAATACTACTTTTGGCTTGAATGGGTTATTATTAATATTTTCCGGATAAAAGGCAGTAAACCCGTTATTTCCTCCAAAAAGGATTTCCCCCGATTTCAAATCATAATGATATGACCCCGGGAGAAATTCATTTCCTTGTATTCCATCAGATTCGTCATAATTAGTTAAATTCAGGTTTTTCTTTTCAATAGTTGAGTCATTAAATGTTTTTATTTTTGATAGGCCATTATTTGTGCTTAACCAAAAATTCTCGTACTTATCTTGAAGAATGCCTTGAATATTATTATTTGGAAGCCCATCATTAACTGTTATCGGGTAAAATGTAGATTTATCTGGATAGTAAATATTTACCCCACCCCGTGTCCCTATCCAAATTCTATTGTTTTTGTCAATATGTACACAATTAACAAAATTGTGGTTAATTGTGTTATTATTATTTTGTTGATGTATATAGTGTTCAATGTTGTTGTTAACAATATTTAGTTTATAAAGCCCCCACACGGTGGCAATCCAAAAATTACTGCTATCTTCTTGTTTTATTTCATTTATACTGTTTGCTAACAAAACGTGCTTAGAATCCGATGGTAAAGCGAATCGTTTAAATTTTTTTTTATCTTTATTATATACATTCAAGCCTCTATTATTAGTGCCTATGAAAATAGCAGAATCCCCAACTTCACAAAGTGCACGAACATCATTCCCGGAAATTGTTGTTGTGTCTGTTTCTTCGTGCCTGAAAAAGGTAAATTTTTTCGTTTTTATATTATATAAAATAAGACCGTTACTATATGTGCCAATCCAAATATTTCCTTCATAATCCTCGAGTAGGGCAAGGATGGCTGCTGCGCCTTGATTGTCAGGTGATAGGGAGGATGTTAAAAAATTTTTTCGCGATTGTTTTTTGGGATTAAAATATATTAACCCGGAACCATTGGTGCCAATCCAATAATTGCCATTTTTATCTTTTATCAAGGAGGTTACTACATTGGTAAAGTCATTATAGGAGACCTTTTCATTAACCGTGGGATAAAATTTGTGATGTGTAAACTCCTTGTGTTCGGCATAATTTAGGTTTAGTCCCCCGTCTCTATTGCCTACCCATAAATTGCCCTGGTTATCTACATAAATAGAGGAAATTCTATCATTTATTAAACTACTGGTTTCTCTATCATCTTTATAATACGAAATAAATATTTCTTTCGCGTGGTCAAATTTATTTAGCCCTGATGCGGTTCCAATCCAAATAGTTCCTTTCTTATCTTTGTATGAGGATAAAATTCTATTATTGGATAATGAATTGGGGTTATTTTCAAGATGGTAATATCTTATAAAAATTCCTTTTTCACGGTCATATTTGTTAAGGCCATTTTCTGTTCCTGCCCAAATATTTCCCAATGCATCTTCTGTAATAGTTAATATTCTATCATTACTAATGGTATTAAAATTATTATCATCGTGCACAAACTGTCTGGTTTCACCATTTTCTTTATCAAATTGAAATAACCCGCTATTTGTTGCCAACCAAATTTTTTTATGGCTGCCCACGTGTATTTTATTAATACTAAATGGTTTTTTTTTGTCCTGATTTGTTTTTAAAATTCTAAAAACCGTGTCTTTAAATGTGTTGAGGTTTAATAATGTTAAATCGATTCCAGGCGAAGCGATCCATAATTTATTGCTATCTGGAAAAAAATCCGTGATCATTCGATTAATTGGTTTTCCGCTCGAGTTATCCCAGTTTATTGGCTTAAAACAATCTTTTTTTTCATGATATACATCTATTCCGTTCTGGGTGCCCACAATAAGCCGGCCCTGTGAGTCTATTTCCAAACAATATATAATATTACTGCTAATAGTCAAAGAATCATTATAGTTATGACGATATACTTTAAAATTATATCCATCAAACTTGTTAAGTCCGTCATTTGTCCCAATCCATATAAAGCCCACGGGATCTTGTATTATGCAATTTATATAACTATTTGATAAACCGTCATTTGTTTTGAATTTTTGAAACCTTAAATCTTGGGAAAGAGTTATATTTAGACAATTTATTAAAACAATATATAATAAAAAGGAACAGGCTTTCTTTTTTATTTGATAATTAAAGTGAAGTATTTTATTATTTAGTAAAAGCATTAAAACATTATTTATTGAGTAAACAGCTTGCCCTAACCCTTGTGAATGTTTTTATTAAACATTGGTAAGATAGTTTTATTGTACAATAATAACAAAAATAATTGTCCGCTCGGCCTGGACATTGGTATTTTTATCAATGAAATATATCAACTTGAATAGGAGAGATGTAAACAGAATTAATATACTTAAAAACCAATGAGTTATTTGTTTATTGCCTCCCAAAAATCCTTTATCATACTTTCTGCCTCTAAATCCGTATACAGGCATATTTCGCGATCAAGCTTCCCGGGTGGGGAAGGTACGGGTTTTTCTGTTGTCCATTCAGGATGGATAATTGCCTGTACTAATCCAATATCTCACGTGATTTTTTGGTTTTTTTTCTTTTACTACCTCATGCCAACGTTCGGGGATCATGCCTTCAATGCCTTTTTTTTCAATCGTGAAAGGGTTACGTTGGCTGGCATGTAATGCCAAGCCTTCCGTGCCCATTATTTCGAGAATTTTGTTGTTTAATTCCCAGCTTCTTTTTATAGTATTAATATGACATACCTCATTATATTTACATTTCAAGTAAAAATAATGCAGGTTACACTAAGTAGTTTCATTAACCAAAATATAACTCAACAAGGCCCTTGTTCACGCCCGGTGCGCCTGGCATGGGCAGGCCCCTTGTTTTTATGGTGTTTTCCAGGTTCCTTACTTCTTCTTCTGGGATTTCGTTTATTATTCCAAGGTTATGGGCTATCCTGGCCGATTTGGCTGCTGCCTCTATCATTTCCAAAAGTTCCACGGCCCTTCCAATCCCTTCCGTAGAACCGAGCAATACCCCGTGATTTTGCATCTGGTAGGCATTGGATCGCTGCACCACCGGGTCAAAAGCCCTTGCTAATTCATTTGACAAGGGTTCCTTGTATGGAACAGGCAACACCGGCCCTACCTCTATAATCGGCTCGGGCAACAAGGGCCTTGACAATAGATCGCTATGTGCAATGGCCAGCCCGGTTATTTCTGGTGGGTGGGCATGCACCAGGGCTTTCAAATCTGGCCGCTTTCCCAGGATATGGGTATGGAATGGTGCCTCGCCCGTGGGTTTTCTTCCCGATCCAGCGTG
>CAZKIR010000002.1:1624-6503 GCA_964552835.1 uncultured Bacteroidales bacterium | reverse complement strand
TATATATCCCTTGGGCACTTTCGTGGGGGTTATCAGGATTGCATTTTCATTCACCCGGTACGAGAGGTTACCTCCCTGGGATGTCACGTATCCAAGGTCAGCAACACGTTTGCATGCATTTACCAATTCCCTGGCTTGATCAATATACTGGTTTATCATTGTTCTAATCGTTTATAATTTTGTTTTTAAAATTTTAATTTATTGTTTCATTAAAGCATTCGCGAATGCAAGGATAATCACGGCAACTATAAATATTCCGATAGCCGTGAACAGTATGTTTCTTGGCCTCCCGTGCACGCCACGCCATTCTCCACTAATAAAGCCAACTGCCTGGTTTCCCATGATTTGGAGACTTTGTTGAATGCCGAAGCCGACAGATGCACCCAAGGCCCCGAGCAAAACCATGCCACGGCCCAGCATGATGGCACCGCATAGCAATTGTACGCCTATTACGGCCGCGAAAACTGTTTCTTTTGAAAAAGTAAATAGTGCTTTTCCCGAGTGGTTTTTTATCATCAACCATAGTGGGTAAAGCAGGTTCACCAGGACCCCGCCAAGTAAGCCCATGGCCCATACGCTCACGTTGGCAACCAGTTCGCCTGCCCCTTGCGATTTAACGGCCGCGATTACAGGCCCCTGGCTGTACACGAAAGATAGAGAAATGCAACTGGACAATATACCGGCTATAATGGCCATGATGAGCCCTGAAAGAAAAGTCCCTGATTTCACTGATTTTGCCCCCGGGGAGGCCTTTACCAATGCTTTTTCCCGGCCAAAACCGGCAATAGCAATAAATACTACCCCTGCCAGGATGATCCCGACCCCTATTAAAACGATTATGCCAGGTTTTGAAAGAATGGACGGCGCTTGTCCGAAAAGCCCCGATCCTTTAAAGAACATAGGGATCAATACCCCTGCTGATACACCGAGGCTGGTTAAAAGGCCACCGGCTAGCGCGGCGCCAATACGTATTATGCAAATCCCGAATAACACGTTCGCGATGCCCCAGCCCGCCGATAAAATATTTGCCGTGAGAAGTGGTTTGTACCCGATATCCGCGATTACTTGCCCCACGTTGGGTACAAATATGGCTACTACCAGCCAAGGTAGAAGTAAAAGGCCGCAAAACATACCTATAAACCAGTAATGTTCAAAACAAAGACGGCGGATCACTTTCATGGGCCACATGAACGTGCCGGTGAGCATGCCCGCTACCATCACCAGGATAATGCCAAGGATCATTTCCATGTTTTTTTGATTTAATGTTAAATTAGTTTGTCCAATGTTTCCCCGTCGCGAGGGATATATTCACGCCAGTACTGGCTGGTCAGTTCCAAACGATTTTTAATATCTGCCGGGATATCGGCCGTGGCAGAGAACACCTCGATCGTGAGGTATATTTCATCGCAAGCCGCGGGCATGTTATTATCCCGTGGCATATCACAGGAGCATTTTATCGCGTTTAGTAATTTTCCCGCGTCTATAATGCCTTTCTCGTTCCATTCCGGGGTAAAGGGTTTATGGGCTGACGATTTCCCGTCGGTTTGTTGCAAGTGAACGATGGGCGAATAGCAACCCAGGTTTTCAAGCCAGTAATAAGGATCCCCATCTTCCCGCGATGCAAATAAATGGGGGTTTGCCCTGGCTTCTTCCAGTATTTCATGGATGAGCCGGTTTTCTTTTTCGCCACTAGTTTTCAAGGCCTTGTAAAAGGTTTCATAAGCTTTTCCCGGGCCAAGCCACAAGCCGTCCATGTGCCCGCGATCCTTCCAAAGTCGTAGTTTTTCTTTCAAGTGCCCAAAATCCGGGAGCAAGAATTTATGTTGCCCCGACTGGTGCCCCACGTCAATGGTCAAGTAGAAAGGGCGGTTGGCAGCCTTGTTAATTTGTTGTAGCAATTCAACAGCACCACTAACTGTCCATGGAATTTGGTGCGGGGTATACATTTGTTCTACGCCTATGCTTTTTATTTTTTTCCCGTTCGCGTGATTGGCCAGCTCGATAAAATTCTCAACTAGCCCCTTTATTGCTTGCTGGTATTTTTCCTTGTCCATCAAGGTATCCTGGTTAAAGGCGTGGGTAAAAAAACCCAGCCCGGCTTCCAGATCCGAGGCCATGTCAATCATAACTTTAAGCCAATTGTTTTTCACGTTTTCCTGAACACTTTTGTCCGTGTGTGCTAATCCCAGCGTTGAATACGTGCCGTGCCCGGAGTACAGGTTAGATACCTTGACCCCGGTTTTGCTTGAGGCATTTGCTATTTCATCTTGCCATTTTTTCAAGTATCCCGGGGTGGTGTAAAGTGGATCGCATTCATTGTCAGCACTGGCTTCCACGTGGTATATCCCGATCTCTTTCGCGAACTTCATCCATTCTTCCGGTTGGGTCCACCGTTTGGATGCAAAGCAATTATCAATGGCTAAATATACTTTTGGGTATTTTTTTCGTGTCATTTTTTTTCTTTTTTGGACAGCCGTTTTTGTTGGCCACCAACATGATATTTTAGCAGTTTAACAATATTTTTCTCATCAAGCGGCTTGCTTCCACGGCATTTTTTTTCTTCAGGATGGCACCTATCTCGTCCATTTTGGCCCGATCCAGTATATCTTCCAGGGCATCCATCCATTTCGCGCTTTCTTCTACCGCCATTCGCCCGTCTTCGCGATAAGGGAACTGGTCTATCGTGAACCAACCGTCATATCCCGTGCGGCGTAGCCAGTAAAAAAATTCCAGGAATTCCAGTTGCCTGATGGACCCCACGATCATGTCATCGTCCCAGTAGCGATAATTGTCATTGATATGAATATGTTTCAGCTTATCGCCATATTTTTTAAACAAAACAACCGATTCGGCCGGGTTCTCGTAACCGAGCAAAGCGTGGCCATAATCTATGATGCCCCCGCAATTGGGCTCGTTTATCTCATTTAAAATCAAAAGGGTAGTCCCTGCCGTGTTTAAATAGCTATGAGTCCTTGGTTCTTTCATCTTGTATTCTATATAAACCCCCACGTCTTCCCGGTGCTTGCAAGCTTCTTTAATTCCCCCGGCAAACCAGTTCCGTTCTTCCAGGTAATCGGCCTGAAAAATATAGTCATAACCGTCCTGGCCTGGCCATATAGTGGCCGAAGGGCAATTCAATTCGGCTGCTAAATCCATTACCCTTTTGGTATCGTCAATGGCTTTTTGCCGGATAGCAGGGTCGATGGATGAAAAACTTCCCTGGCGGTAAATTTCCTGGGTAAAATGATCCACCGCGATGGAAACAACCTTCAGGCCGGTTTTTTCCACGCATTCTTTCACGGTTTTCCAGTTGTCCAGTATATCCGGCACGGCCACTATATCCACGCCATTTAAGAGCTCGATGGAGGCTACCCGTTCAAATAATTCTTCTATTGAAAAGGGTTTGGCATAAGATGGGCAGTAGCGGTCAAAACACGTGCCCACGTTTCCTAAAAAGACAGAATAATTTCTTTTCATAATTTTATTTATTGTTTATAAATGCATTTGAAATGGTTTCCAGATCTATCCCGAACAGTTTTTTCACGATTTTCGACAAGCCTTCACGTGATCCTTGAAAATGGTATGTTGTATGAACATGTACATGGCTTTCCCCGGGTTTTAGCGAGAGGGCAGGGGAGGAGGTCTCGATTTCATAGAATGGCCCGTACTGTCCCGTGCCACCAATCGGCACACCATCATTGTAAAAATTCATCACGTCGCCTTGGTAAGGTTTTTCTTGTAGTTTAAGCAATGAATTCACGTAAGGTGCACCGGGTGCTTGAAAGCTGTATTCTACCAAAGTTAGTAACTGGTTCACGGGATCATAACTGCCGGTTATGCCCGTGGCAAAATGAGGGGGAATGCCTATCTTGCACTGAAAATCTCCATCTGCCTTGAAGAATACCATATTTCCCTCCCTTGCCAATTGTTCCTTGGGCACGTCCCAGTAATACCCCGTGTTCACTATACTGTCGAGGGGATATTTTTGAACATCCGGCGTCGGTATGAACACGGTGTTTGAAGGGGAAGGCATGAAAACGCCTAGTATCCATGTTGAAAGCAAGCCTGAATTTTTTTTCCATGTTTTTTTTCCCATGTTTTGGACCTTGTTGCTGGATTGAAAAGCAACACGCTTTAATTCCTTGTCTATGGAAATGCCCAGCTTGTTTTTGATGGTAGGTTCGTTAAGCAAGCGGATAGTCCGTTCGAGTTTCACGGTAAATTTCGTTTTGGAATAATTTTTTAGCTCAAAATCGTGTTCAAATACTGCTTTTTGTTGATCCTGGTACACTAGTTTAAATGTATCCTTATCAAAAGGTGCCGGTGGTTGCCAGTGATCCCAATCAAAGGGATTGCCATTTTCAAAAAATAAACCATGCTGTCCCCCTTCGGGTCCCATCCAAAACCGGTCTTCCCCGCCAAATGGATTAAACTGTTCAAGGATTTTTCCCGATTTTATCAATCCATGGTTTATCCAGCCATAGCTCATTCCCCTCATGCCATCGGCCGTGCTTGTCATTACCCGTCCCTGGTATTCCGGGCAGATTACAAGTTGTGCTTTCTTGTTTTCGCTTTCCAGGATCACTGGCCTTGTATATCTTTTTAAAAAAATTAAATCATGGCCAAATTGGCCTTTCTCGTATGAAGGCCTACAGGTAATAACAACTAGCGCGATAATCAGGAAAGAACAGGTATAAAATATTTTCTTTCTCATGATTGACAGTTTTGTTAGTGATAAAAGAGTACATGTATCCCTGTTGGGGATATTAGGTGTATCTAATTAATTTTACTAAATTTACAGTTCAAATATAAGGCTAAACCTTACACGTGCTAAACACTAAATATGCTAATATGTACATTAATTTAACATTTTTATGAA
>CAZKIR010000002.1:0-1614 GCA_964552835.1 uncultured Bacteroidales bacterium | reverse complement strand
TGTGGTGATAACTTCGCCGCACAGGCGACAAAGAAACAGTTCCTTCTCGATCGAGAATATCTCTTTGCCTCATTTTATTTCGTCCTGGCATTTTCACCCGGTCCATGAGATTGTTTTATTCCTGGGGTGCACGGGCACGGGTTTTATCGGGGACGCCATATATCCCTTTCAACCGGGAATGGTCAGTATTATTGGAAAGGAAATGCCACATGTTTGGTTAAATGGAAGGGAATATTACCAGGGGAATAAAAACTTGGTGGCAAAGGCAGTGGTCATCAAGTTTACTCATGATTTTCTTGGAAAAGGGTTTAACCAGGTGCCAGAAATGAAGCTGGTCAACACGTTCTTGCAGAAAGCATGCAGGGGCATAATGTTTCAGGGGAAGGAACGTTCTATCCTGGAATCAAAAATACAGTCCATCGTTTCCTTTAATGGTTTGCAACGGCTCGCTTGTCTGCTGGATATCCTTGATATGATGGCTAAAAGCCAGGAATTTGTTTTCTTGGCCAGCCCGGGCTATTCTACCCGCTTTTCCAGTTTTACCGGGGATAAGGTCGGTAAGGTCTGCGAGTATATCATGTTGCATTTTACCCGGGAACTCTCGCTAGAAGAACTCGCGGGCGTGGCCAGCATGACACCAAATGCCTTTTGCCGTTTTTTTAAAAAGAGTTTCTTGAAGACTTTCAAGGAATTCCTGAACGAGGTGCGGGTAGGAAATGCCTGTAAATTGTTAATTGAAAAGAACACGCACGTCTCTATCGCGGCATATGATTCTGGTTTTAACAACCTGACCCATTTTCATAGGCAGTTTAAGCAGGTTATTGGCATGACACCGCTCGAGTACCAGAAAAAATACTGGCACCCGGGGTTCAAGCTGGCCTAAAGAAAACTTTACCGCTAATCATGTATTTTTCATCATCACGAAGCCATGCTGAACTTAGCCTTGCGAAGGGTTAATGGCTTTTGATATTAGAAATCAGTAGTGTCCGGTTAAAAATCAAACACTCATCAGAAAACATTCAACAATTAACAAGAATTTTGACCCAATGAAAGGCTTATTTATCTGGTTCTTGCCAGGACGGTTAGGCCTATAGCTTTTTTCAGGGTGTCCGTATTATTTGGTTTGGTAATACTTGGAGAACAATTCTACGATAATCGAAGAGCTTAACCTCCGGGCCCGTATCATGAATTTCCAGGATCACGTGGATTTCTTTTCCGCTAGCACCTGTTGGCACGTGTAATGTTGCTAGTTTTTCTTCTGCTTGTTCAATCCTTACTGCTCCCGGGTACGTGCCAGCTTCCTGGTAAGCCCACCAGCTATATTTTATGGAATCCCCATCTGGGTCATTGCTGGATGAGGCATTCAACAAAATTTTTTCACCTGGCAAGGCATGCCATTTTAATATGGCATTACTGGTATCCCCGTTAATTGCTGCCACGGGGTGATGGTTAGCTTCTTGATATTCCTTCACGCACCAGTCCATCCGGGTTATTTGATCATTATACATGGCTTGTCTCCAGCGCCAAACCGGCACGTAATCGTTATGATAGGAAATCCCCGTCCCCGGGTCTGTCCAGGTGTCACTAACTTCGACGTGGGTGTAAAAAGGGGCA
>CAZKIR010000001.1:25515-33063 GCA_964552835.1 uncultured Bacteroidales bacterium | reverse complement strand
CCTTGGTTTGCTTATTATAAAAAAGCCCCGTTGAACGAATCAATTAGCCTGGTAAACCTATAATTTTTTGATAATTATGGAGCGTAATCCCCGCATGCCCGATTTTAACCCGTTTTTAATGTTATCGGTAATCTTGGGAAAAAGACCTTTCTCGTCTTTTTTTTCCCGTGAGTAGATTTCCTTGATAAGGTCACCATAATTCTCGTAAATAACGCCGCGTTTTAATTTAAGGGTAGGTGAAAGCTCCCCGGTTTGGGGGCTCCATTCCTCGTGTACTAAGCGGAACCGTTTAATATGCTCGGTTTGCCCCAGGGTAGTGTTTATCTGGTTGATTTCTTTTTGATACCGTGCAATTACTTCCGGCATCGCGGTAAGTTCCTCGTTGTCACGATAGTGGATTTTATGACGGGAACACCAATCGTGCAAAAAGTTAAAATTTGGAGAGATTAGTGCACTGGCAAATTTTTCATTTTCACCAATAACCATGGCCTGTTCGATAAAAAAAGATTCTTTCAGTTTGTTCTCGATAACCTGTGGTGCAATGTACTTGCCACTGGCCAGCTTGAACATTTCTTTTTTCCGGTCCGTGATTTGAAGGTATTTATTGTCCACGATGCGCCCCACGTCGCCCGTGTGGAACCACCCGTCTTTGTCAATTACCTCCTTGGTCAAACCGGGTTCTTTATAATATCCCATCATAACGTTTGGTCCCTTGCAGAGTATTTCATTGTCCCCGGCAATTTTTACCTGAACGTTGGGCAAGATAGGGCCTACTGTCCCGAATTTTATTTCGCCCGTTACAAAATTGTTGGCCGCGATAACCGGGGAGGTTTCGGTAAGGCCATAGCCTTCGCCCACGGGTATGCCGGCTGCCCAAAATACTTTACTAAGCCTTGATTGCAAAGCGGCGCCACCTGATACTACCACTTTCACGTTTCCCCCGAAGGCTTCCCGCCACTTGCTAAAGATTAGTTTGTCGGCTAATTTTAGTTGTGTTTTATACCAGGCACTTTGATTTTCCAACTTGTACTCGTGCCCCAGGTTGACAGCCCAGAAAAAAATCCTTTTTTTAAGCTTTGGCAAATCTTTGCCCTTGGCCACGATGCGGTCATAGGCTTTTTCCAAAACCCTGGGTACAGTAATAAAAACCTGGGGTTTTATTTCTTGCATGTTATCAATGATCGTGCCCATGTTTTCTGCATAGTAAATGCTAATGCCCTTGTACTGGTAATGGTAGTTGATGCAACGTTCGAACACGTGGCTGATGGGCAAGAAGCTCACCGTCCTGGCGTCCGGGCCAAATGGGTGAATGTGCGCGTGCGTGGTGAAATTCGAGACCAGGTTCTCGTGGGATAACATGACACCCTTGGGCGAGCCCGTCGTCCCTGAGGTATATATTAAGGTCACCAGTTCCTTGGGATCAATCCCCTTTTTTATCTCGATGAGCTGGTCATGAAGGCTTTGTTCTTTTTCCTGTCCCAGTTTCGTGATTTCTGTCCAGTGCTTGGCATTATCGATCTCGTTGAATGTATATACATCCTTGATGGACTTTATCTCCTTGGCTAATGGGCTGAGCTTGTTGTACAGTGCTATATCTGAAACGATCAAAAGTTTTGGCGCCGCATGCTTTAATATGTACCGGTAATCGTCCGTGCTGATCGTGGGATAAATGGGTAAATGGACAACTCCTGCCTGGCTCATTCCCATGTCGGCAAAATTCCATTCTGGCCTGTTGTTTGACACGGTCGCGATCACGTCCCCTTTTTTTAGGCCCAAGGCCATAAGACCATAACTAATAAGGTTAGATTGGCGGATATAATCATTCGTGGAGAAGGTTTGCCATTCCCCATTGTTTTTGGCAGCCAGGGCATCTTCCTTTGGGAATTTTTCCCGGTATCTCTCCAGCAAGTCAAAAGTACGTTTTACTTCCATTAGATGTGGTTCATTGATTAAGTTTCAAATATAACAATTTATTTTATTTGACAAACTTGGCTTTATTTCTTTAACCCCCAGTTTTACAGGTTATAAAGTTTTATGTGCCAAGAACGGGATCACTTGACGAAATCTATTGCCCGTTCAATGGCCTTGGGCAGCCCTGAAGGGTTTTTCCCGCCCGCGGTTGCCAAAAAAGGTTGTCCCCCGCCACCTCCTTGTATCTCTTTTGCTATTTCCTTGATCAGGTTTCCAGCATGTAAGCCTTTCTCCTTTACCAAACCATCTGATATCATCAAAACCAGGTTGGCTTTTCCGTTAATCTCAGCACCTAGCAGCAAGTATAAGTTGTCCATTTCTCTTTTTAGTTGAAATGCTAAATCTTTCATGGCATCTACTGAATCCATCTCTATTTTTTTCGCGATAAGGTTAATACCGTTTATTTCTTGTACCTGTTTTTTCAATTCTTCTTTAATTTCACCCTTTTCTTTTTGTTTATAGGCTTCCAGTTCATTTTGTAGGTTTTGGTTTTCGTCTAAAAGTTTCTGGATGTTTTCAACGGGGTTCTCCTTGCTTTTTAATACTTGTTGGATATTTTTTAACGCCTCTAATTGTTGTTGGATGTATTCTTCTGCTTTTTCCCCGGTAATGGCTTCAATTCGCCTGATACCCGCGGATATTGCCCCTTCGTTCAGGATTTTAAAGAACCCGATATCGCCCGTGGCTTTTACATGGGTGCCCCCGCACAATTCCACGATTTCGCCAAATTGTACCAAACGTACTTTTTTCCCGTATTTTTCGCCAAAAAGAGCAGTAGCGCCACGGTACAGCGCTTGTTGGAGGTCAATTTCCCGTTCTTCTACCCGTGAAAGGTTTTCCCGTATTTTCTCGTTCACGATGCTTTCGATTTCCCTGATCTCTTCTTCGGAAACTTTTTGAAAATGCGAAAAATCAAAACGCAGGTAGTCCGGGTGTACCAGCGAGCCTTTTTGTTCCACGTGCTGGCCTAGTACTTTTCGCAAGGCATGGTGCAACAGGTGGGTGGCCGAATGGTTGCGGGCAGCGTTTTCCCTTTTTCTTTTGTCTACCACGGCAAGGTATGGCTTGTCAGCTTGTTGTGGTAATTTTTCGCTAACATGTACCGAAAGGTTATTTTCTTTCAGCGTGTCGAGGATCGGGATTTTTTCACCGCCGGACTCTAAAAATCCCTTGTCGCCAACTTGACCACCGCTTTCTGCATAAAAAGGTGTTTTATCGAATACCATCTGGTACATTTCTTTCCCTTTTTGGTTTACTTTCCGGTAGCGGGTAAGGTATACCTCGTCTGATAAGGTATCGTAACCAGTAAACGATATTTGGTCGTCACCGCGTAATATTTCCCAGTCTTCCGTGCTAATTTTTGTCGCGCTCCGCGAACGTTCTTTTTGTGCCTTCATTTCTTCCCCGAACCCCGTCGTGTCCACTTTCATATTGTTTTCCCTCGCTATCAATTCCGTGAGGTCGAGGGGGAAGCCATAGGTGTCGTATAGTTCAAAGGCAGATTTCCCGTTTATCGTGTCCTTGTTTTCTTTTTTGTTTCTCTCGATAAGCTGTTCAAGCAATTTGATTCCCGTGTCCAGCGTTTTCAAGAAAGAGTTTTCTTCTTCCTTTATCACGTTTATTACCAGTTCTTGTTGCTTCTTTAGTTCAGGGTACGCACCTCCCATGGTTTTTGACAGTACCGGGATCAAGGCATGGATGAAAGCTTCTTTTTGGTTTAAAAAAGTATAACCGTACCGGACCGCGCGGCGCAATATCCTGCGGATAACGTATCCTGCTTTGTTGTTCGAGGGCAATTGCCCATCCGTGATAGCAAAAGCTATGGCCCGCAGGTGATCTGCCACAACCCTTATGGCCACGTCTGTTTTATGGCCTTTCCCGTAGGGTATGCCCGTTAGGTTGGCCAGTTGTTGGATGACGGGTTGGAATATGTCGGTATCATAATTTGATTTTTTGTTTTGGATCACGCGGCATAGCCTTTCAAATCCCATACCGGTATCCACGTGTTTGGCGGGCAGTAATTCCAGTTGCCCGTTAGCTTTTCGGTTGTATTGAATAAAAACCAGGTTCCATATCTCGATTACTTCCGGGTGGTCTTTGTTCACGAGTAAATGGCCAGGTTCTTTTTGCCGTTCGCTGTCTTCCCTTAAATCAACATGTATTTCAGAACATGGCCCGCATGGCCCCATTTCGCCCATTTCCCAAAAATTGTCCTTTTTTGACGAGGGGATTACCCGATCCCCGGGCAGGTATTTATTCCAAAAACCAAAGGCTTCCTGGTCTATGTCCAGGCTATCTGCCTTATCGCCCTCGAAAACCGTCGCGTATAATCGCTCCTTATCAACCTTTAAAACGCCCGTGAGGTAATCCCAGGCAAAATCGATGGCCTCTTCTTTAAAGTAGTCGCCAAACGACCAGTTGCCCAACATTTCGAACATGGTATGGTGATAATGATCATGGCCTACTTCTTCCAGGTCATTATGTTTTCCGCTTACGCGAAGGCACTTCTGCGAATCGGCCACCCTGGGCGAAGAAGGGGAATTGTTTCCTAAAAATATATCTTTAAACTGGTTCATGCCAGCGTTGGTGAACATCAAAGTAGGATCGCCCTTTACCACCATAGGCGCGGAGGGCACGATCTCGTGATTTTTGTTTGCAAAATACTTCAAAAAAGATTCTCTTAAATCATTAGATGTCATAAGGTTGCGTTTTTTATCGTTTTTATTACCCATTATTTATCAACACTTTATAAACAATAATATTGTAAATATTTTGTAAAATTAATTTTTTTACTTTAGATTTGTCGGTAACACATGACATATTTTTGGATAGTCTGTATTAAAAGGAGTTCGAATGGCTAAATCGAAATATTATTTTAACAAGGAAACCCTCTCGTACGAGAAGGTTCCGGCGAAAGCTAAGTACCGCGAGAGTTTAAGGTATATTACCTTATTCGGGTTCGCGGCCCTGATTCTTAATATCGTGTTTGTTATTTTCTTGCGGAGCCCGAAAGAAATAATTCTTGAGCATCAAAAAAAGGAACTTGCCCAAAAATATTCTGAGCTGAGCCAATCCATCATGGATTTAAAATCTAACCTGGAAGAGATACAGGTACAGGATGATTATATTTACCGGCCTATTTTTGGCATCGAACCAGTTCCCAAAGCCGTTCGGATGGCCGGTTTTGGTGGTACAGACCGGTATGCCAACCTGAAAGGGATGAACGAATCGCCCTTGCTAATTGAAACGAGCCAAAAGATGGACGAACTTGTTAAGCAAGTATATATTCAATCAAAATCATATGACGAGGTCATTAAGAAAACGCGCGAAAACGAGCTGTTAATGGAGTGTGTCCCGGCTATTCCCCCCATATCCCCGGATGCCTTTGGGAGGATAAGTGATTATTTTGGTTGGCGTATCGATCCTTTTACTAAAAAGCCCACTCGGCACTTGGGCCTTGATATTACAGGTTTTTCGGGGACACCAATTTATGCTACAGGAAACGGGATCGTGACCCGTGCCGAAATATCGATTTTTGGTTACGGGCGGTATGTTGAATTAGACCACGGCTTCGGGTACAAAACACGTTATGCACACCTCAAAAAAATTAGCGTGAAAGAAGGACAAAAAATCAAACGTGGCGAAGTGGTCGGTTTGATGGGAAACACCGGGCGATCAACCGGTACCCACCTGCATTACGAGGTAAGGGTCAACAACCGGCCAGTGAACCCATTGTATTTTTATAACATGGACTTATCGCCGGATGAATACAATAATATGCTCGAGCATTATGCCAGTGTAAAATAAAAGGTTTTTTTTGCTTTTCCATCGCTTCCCTCGTGATTAATTTTCTCTTATTTTTTGCGCTCCTTCAAAATATTTTTATTAAAATTGTATTGCTTGAATTGTCTTCTAATATTATATTATGTAATTTAGGCAATTATTTTTATTGAAAAGGCAGGTATGAAGAAAGAGAAGTATCGTTTTAACCCCAAGACGTTGCACTATGAAAGGGTGAACAAGGGCTTTGGCTATTTCATGAAAAAGCTGGCCCTTTATCTTTTTCTTTTTTTAGTACTTGCCACCGGGTTTAACTTCCTGTTCGCGTATTTTTTTGATACCCCGAAAGAAAAGGGCTTGATGAGGGAAAATAGCCAGTTAAAAGTACAATATGAAAAATTGAACAAGAAGCTGGATCTTGTTGAACATACCTTGTACGATTTAAAACAAAGAGATGCCAGCCTTTACCGGATGATTTTTGAAGCAGAGCCCATGGATCCATCCATGAGGGGCGCTGGTTACGGGGGATCTGAAAAATACCAGTTCCTTAAACCATATTCTTTTTCAAATCTTGTCATCAACACGTCAAACCGGTTGGATCAATTAAGCCGTAAGATATATATCCAATCAAAATCATACGACGAGTTATATAAAGAAGCAAAAGAAAAAGAAGAAATGCTTGTTTCAATTCCCGCGATCATGCCTATTTCAAACGCGGATCTTAGAAGGACTGCCTCGGGTTTTGGCTGGCGTATCCATCCGATATACAAGATAAAGAAATTTCATGGTGGCATGGATTTTACTGCCCCCAGGGGCACCGAAGTGTATGCCACCGGCAAGGGAAAAGTGGTGCTGGTAAAACGATCAAACCGTGGTTACGGCAACCACGTGATGATTGACCATGGATATGGATATAAAAGTGTTTATGCCCATTTGAACGAGTTTAACGTGAAATGGGGGCAAGAGGTCAAAAGAGGCGATGTGATTGGTTTCGTTGGTAATACAGGGACTTCCGTTGCTCCCCACTTGCATTACGAGGTAATAAGGAACGGTAAAAAAGTGAACCCGATAAATTTTTATTTTAATGACCTTACCCCCGGGGAATACGAGCAAATGATCGTTTTATCAACCAGGAGCGGGCAATCTTTTGATTAATCATTTATTATGCCATATAAAGAAAAAAAAATAGAGAAATTGTACTATTCTATTGGCGAAGTGGCCGATATGTTTGGGGTGAACACTTCCCTTATCCGGTTTTGGGAAAAAGAATTTGATATCATTAAACCCCATAAGAATAAAAAAGGAAACCGTTTTTTTACAAAAGAGGATATCGAAAATTTCCATTTAATTTACCACCTGGTAAAAGAACGGGGTTTGACATTGAAAGGGGCAATGAAAAAATTGAAAGAAAATAAAGGAGATGCCGAACACGATTTCGAGGTTATTAAAAAACTGGAAGGCATTAAAACTTTGCTTCTGAACCTGAAAGAAGAAATTTGAAAATTTTATGATCATGACTATCAATGATGTTGTTTCTTATCTTGAAACAATTGCCCCCTTGTATTTTCAAGAACCCTATGATAATTCCGGGTTAAGCGTTGGCGATCCCGGGGCCGGGGTGAATGCGATCCTCATTACCGTGGATGTTACCGAAGAAATAATTGACGAAGCCATTGAAAGGGGTGCTAACCTGATCCTTTCGCACCACCCGGTTATTTTTCAAGGAATGAAAAAGCTAACCGGGCAACACTACACGGAGCGGATCGTGGCCAAAGCCCTGAAAAATGATATAGCCTT
>CAZKIR010000001.1:0-25505 GCA_964552835.1 uncultured Bacteroidales bacterium | reverse complement strand
GGCATGGCATACCAACCTGGATAATGTAGCCCAAGGTGTTAACGCGATGATATGTTCTAAATTAGGCCTGCAACAAGCGGGAATTTTAAAAAAGCGCCGGGGCGACTTGCTTAAACTCGTGGCCTTCGTACCCGTGGATCATGTCGTGGCGGTGCGCGAGGCGGTTTTTGCTGCCGGGGCTGGCCATATTGGCAACTATGATTCATGTAGTTATAACCTCTTGGGAAACGGGACTTTTCGCGGCGATGAGACAACCAACCCCCACGTGGGCGAAAAGGGCAAGGTGCATTTTGAAGAAGAATACCGGGTAGAGACGATTGTGCCCCAACATTTGAAGAACACGGTGTTGAATGCCCTGTTCCAGGCCCATCCGTACGAAGAGGTGGCATATGATTTGTACCCACTTGAAAACGAATATCCCGGGGCCGGGGCTGGAATGATCGGGACCCTGGAAAAAGAACAAGATGAAAGCTCTTTTTTACGCCATGTAAAAGAAGTTTTTTCTGTCCCATTTGTCAGGCATACCGCGTTGCTTGGGAAAAAAATAAAGAAAGTGGCCGTGTGCGGGGGCAGCGGTAGTTTTCTACTTTCGACGGCAATCAAAGAAAATGCAGATATTTTTATTTCATCAGATGTTAAATATCATCAATTTTTTGAAGCGGATGGCAAAATCGTGATAGCAGATGTTGGGCATTACGAGAGTGAGCAGTTTACACGAGATATTTTTTATGAACGACTTACTGAAAAATTTTCTACCTTTGCGGTTTATTTGTCAAAAAGAAATCCAAACCCAGTAAATTATTTTTAACATATGGCAGACAAGGCAAAAACAGCAGAAAAAACTGAAATGTCAGTTGAAGAAAAGCTGAGGACATTATATCAAATGCAGTTGATCGATTCTGAAATTGATAAGATCAAAACCTTGAGAGGGGAGTTGCCCTTGGAAGTACAAGATTTAGAAGATGAAATAGCAGGGCTAGAAACGCGCGTCCAGAAATACGAAGAAGAAATAAAAAACCTGGACGAAAACGTGGCGATGAAAAAGAACGAGATAGCCGAAGCAGAATCCCTGGTAAAAAAATACACCGAGCAACAGAACAACGTGAGGAACAACCGGGAATTTGATTCCCTTTCTAAAGAAATCGAGTATCAAAAGCTTGAGGTTGAGCTGTGTAATAAAAGGATTGTTGAGTTTACCGATAAAAAAGAAGAGGTTCAAAAGCAAATCGAGGAATCGAAAAATGTTTTGCAAGAACGCACGGAAGACCTCGAGAACAAAAAGAAAGAACTTAACGATATCGTTTCTGAAACACAGAAGGAAGAAGAAAACCTGGAAAAGAAATCAGAACATTTCGGGGAAAAAATTGAACCAAGATTGCTAACAGCATACAAGAAAATCCGGCTGAATGCCCGCAACGGTCTAGCCGTGGCCACCGTGCAGAGAGACGCTTGCGGGGGGTGTTTCAATAAAATCCCGCCCCAGCGGCAACTAGATATTAAATCGCGCAAAAAAGTTATCGTTTGTGAATATTGTGGGCGTATTCTCGTTGATACTGAAATCCTGGAAGACAAGACCGAAGAATAATGTACCCGGGAGGGCATGAGGTAAGTTTGGACATTTGCAAAAAAAAAACAGGGCAATTGCCCTGTTTTTCTTAAGCCCATGATTACTGAACAGGTTAGGGCAAGCAATTTAATCATGCATTACCACGTGTTTTTATCATGCCCCCTTATTTTTTAACGTATGATTAAAAAGAACTTGTTGCCCTTAGCCTTTATTTTTGCCTTAATTCCTACCTTACAGGCCAGTTATCAATTTACCAGGGATTGTGAACTGGCTTATCAGGCTTTATTTTCTTTTCGGTTTGCCGATGCCAAAACCCACCTTGAAACTGGAAAACAAGCTTGTCCTGAAAACGGTTACCTGTATTATCTCGATAATTACCATGATTTTATTACCACCGTGATCGACGGGAGTGACGAGGCATTTGATGGTTACAAGAAAAGCCTGGGAGAACGGTTAAAAAAGCTTTCTGTAATAAAAGAAAAAAGCCCCTACCATAAATATTTTCTCGCCGAAATTTTCTTGCAATCAACACTGGTTTCAGGACAATTTAATGATTTAGTTAACGCCGGGATATATTTTTATAAATCGTATACCTTGGCAGAGAAAAATATAGAAGAATACCCGGGTTTTATCTTGAACAAGAAAATCAAGGGCATTCACGAGTTGATGATGAGCATCGTGCCCGGCGAGTATAAAAGGTTCTTCTCGTTTTTCGGGTTCTCGGGCATTTACGAAACCGGGATTGATTACCTGCGCGCGTATTACGAGTATACACTGGGCACCCCTTTTCAAGTAGAAGGGGTGATGTACATGTTTTTTGCCATGTCACAATTTGGAAAAGACGAACAAGCCCCTCATGAATTTCTTGTTGCTAACCAACATCATCAATCGGAAAATATTATTTGCTCGATAAGCTACGTGCTCTCGTTAAAAGCATTGGGCTTTACTGCCAAGGCCCTCGAGGTGCTCGAGGAACGGGGGATATATTATCCAGATGTTGATATGCCACAGTTGGATTACCTTTACGGTTCCCTTGCTTTTTCTCAGTTAAAGTTAGACAAAGGTCATTTTTATTTTTCACGGTTTCTGGATAATTACCATAGCCATCATTTTATCAAACATACATACAAGAAATTGGCCTGGTATTATTACTTGAAAGATGATTTGGGCAATTACCGTGAATGTGTCAAGAAAATTCATTCCGAGGGATTGGCCCTGCTCGAACACGATAAGTTGGCGGAATATGAATTGCCCGAACCTAAATGCCTGAACAAAACCTTGATTAAAACCCGGCTTTTGTATGATGGCGGGTATTACCAGGAAGCGATGTTGATGTTATCAGAAAATGCAAGTGAATTTAAAGGCGGGCCATTGGAATACCAGGTAGAATTTTTTTACCGGCTAGCCAGGGTTTGCCATGCGCTGGGCAAGATGGACAAAGCCAAGAAATATTACAAGTATACCGTGCAACACGGGAAAAAGCTTGAAAAATATTTCGTGCCTTACTCGGCCTATCAATTGGGTAGGATAGCCGAGGAAGAGAAGGAACTTAAAACCGCGGAATATTTTTACCATAAAACCTTGCAGTTAAATAAAAAAGGGTACAAAACAAGTATAGAACGAAAAGCCAGGATCGCGCTGCACAGGTTGAGTGGTTGATAACTTTACCAGCTTCCGCCAGCACCGCCCCCGCCAAAACTGCCCCCGCCAAAACCGCCAAAGCCACCACCGCCGCTACCTGACGAGAAATGGCCAAAACTGCCAGCTTGTGAACGCGAGGAGGAGCCGAGCATCGTGAGCAGCACCCAAAATGGCAAGCCATGGCCCATGGACGAATGACGGGCTTTCCTGCGGCCACCGAAGATGCTAAATATGGCAAATAAGATAAAAATAATGGCAAATAAAGGGATGCCCCCGCCTTCCTTGGTGGCTTGGTAGTATTCCTGGGCAGTGTACTCGCCACGGGTCAGCTCCATCAGGGTGGAAGTGGCTTTGTCAAGGCCCTGGTAGTATTTATTTTGCTTGAACCGCGGGATGATCTCGTGTTCAACAATCCGGTTGGCCACGGCATCTGGTACTGTGCCTTCGAGCCCGTAGCCAGTGGCAATAAAAACCCTTCCCCTGGCATTGCCGGTTTTGGGTTTTACCAGGATAAGGGCACCGTTATCGAATTTTTTTTGCCCGATGCCCCATTTTTCTCCTAGCTGAAAGGCCAGGTCGGATATTTCATAGCCGTACAAGTTTTTTAGGATTACGATGGCAAGCTGAGTTGAGGTTTGCCGATCAAACTGGACTAGTTTTTGTTCCAGGGCCTGTGCCTCGGAAGGGGATAGCAAACCGGCAAAATCGTTGACCAGCATGGGTGGTTTTGGCCGCTCGGGCAGTTCCTGGGCATAGGATAAAATGGGAAAAAGAAATAAGGCAAGAAAAACTTGTTTTATAAATAGCTTGTGCATGATCTACTTGTTTTTGTTATCGGGCGGACCAAAGGAAATATCATCAGATAATTCATTTACATCCCCTGTTTTATATGGAAAATGGGCTTTTAGTGCATGGCCTGTCAGGCTGATCCCTTTCGCCAGGCCTTCTGCCAATTTGCCTTCCTTGAAAAAAGAAAGCATTTTGTTTTTTATCCCGTCCCAGAAATCTTCCGGGGTCACCTTGTTGATCCCGGCATCACCGAGGATCGCGAATTTCCGGTTTTTCAAGGACAGGTAAAATAACACCCCGTTGCGCAGTTCGGTTTCGTGCATTTTCAAGCTTTTGAAGATATATGCTGCCCGGTCAAGCACGTCAACCTTGCACTGGTCTTCAATATGCACTCGTATTTCCCCCGAGGTATTCAGTTCGGCATCACGGATGGCCCCGGTAATTTTTTGTTTTTCTTCTTTGGTGAATGTATCGGCTGGTCCCATAATTAGAATGCTACTTTTGGTGCTTCTTCGGCGCCTTGATCGGCTTCGAAGTAAGGTTTTTTCTCAAAATCGAACATGTTCGCGTAAATATTTTTCGGGAACTGCCGGATATAGGTGTTATACTGCCTGGCGGCCTCGTTAAACTTGCGCCTTTCCACCGCTATCCGGTTTTCCGTTCCTTCAAGCTGGGCTTGTAAATCAAGGAAATTCTGGTTTGCCTTGAGCTCCGGGTAGCGTTCTACCACCACCATTAGCCTCGACAAAGCTGAACCTAGTCCCGATTGGGCTTGTTGGAATTTTTGTAGCGCTTGTGCATCCAAGTTTTCGGGGTTAATGTTAGTGGAGGTGGCCTTGGCCCTGGCTTCAATCACTTGCGTCAGGGTTTCTTTCTCGAACTCGGCATAGCCTTTTACCGTGTTTACCAGGTTGGGGATCAAATCCGCCCTTCTTTGGTACACGTTTTCCACGTCCGACCATTGTTTCTCTACTTGCTCGCTCAAGCCTACCATTTTATTATAGGTCCCTTTAATCGAGGAGTAAAAAATAATTGCCAACAGGGCAATGATCCCGATGGTTATCCATGATTTCCTGTTTCTTGTTTTCATCTTTCGGTTTTGATTTTTTATTTTTTCAAAGATATAAATTAGTTGAAAAATATCGAGTATAATCGGTCCAGTTCTTGTTCAAATTCTTGCAATGAAAAATTGCGGCTTTTTCGGAGGGATTCCTTTCCCTGGAGGTACAAAACAAGGGTAGGGGCGGCAAATATACCTGTTTTGCCCGAAATGCCCGGGTTTTTCACGATGTTGACATAAAACAGGCTTATTTTTGGAAATTTTTCTTGGATGAGATTTTCTGTCTTGGGCTTAAGGGTCTTGCATACATTGCAATTTTCATGTGAAAAATAGAATAAGCAGGCAGGGTTTTCTTCCAATGCCTTCAAGTATTCGCCCGTGTTGTTTATTACTGGTACCATGTTAAAATTGGTTGCTGCTTAGCATCATCAACACGCAATCCTGAATAACTTGTATGCCACGTTTTTTTAGGCTTGCCATAAATTCAGGGTGGTAAGTGCCCGGGTTAAAAATAACCCTGCGGGGTTTTAAGCCGTAAATGTATTCTTTTACGCCTTCTTGTCTACTGGGGTTCAGGTACATGGTTACCGTGTCCACGTCATCAAGCATGGGTTTGTCGGTACGGATGACACGGTCTTCAATGATGTTTTCCCGGTTGCCAAGCGGGATTACCTCGTAACCTGCACGTGCCAGGCTAATAACGGCCTGGTAGGAATAACGGTTGGGCTTTGGGCTTGCGCCGAGAACAATTACTTTCAAAATGATTTTATTTTTTTTCGAATTTATAAACCAGGCAAGTGGCATACGCGGCAATTCCTTTTTCTTGCCCCACGAACCCGAGCTTCTCGGTAGTAGTGGCCTTGATATTTACTTGCTCTTTTTGGATGTCCATTACCTTCGCGATGGTTTCCTGCATGCCAGGGATTAAAGGGCTTATTTTTGGTTTTTGAAGGCAAAGGACCGTATCCACGTTGGAAATTTCAAAACCTTTCGAGCGGATCGTTTCCATGGTTTTGGCCAACAAAATCTTGCTGTCTATGTTTTTAAAAGAGTTATCCGTGTCCGGGAAATGGTAGCCGATGTCCCTTTCGCCAACCGCTCCCAGTAGGGCATCGCATATAGCGTGAATAAGCACGTCGCCATCGGAATGTGCCACGCAGCCCATGGTGTGGTCTATTCGAATACCACCCAGCCAGAGTTCTTCTCCGGGTGCCAGTCGGTGTACATCATATCCCAGGCCGGTACGGAAATTCATGTTTATTGTAATTCGGGGTTTACATCAAATAATAAGCTAAACCTTATCGTGTTGGACAAGGGGTCTTGTTTTCTGGAAATCAAATACGACACGTCAAGGTTAAAAACATTCAGTTTCAATCCCACGCCCACGCTAAAGAACTTGCGGTTCCCCTTGGTAGCATGCTCGTAGAAATATCCACCGCGAATGGCAAATTGCCCGGTATACCAGTATTCTGTGCCTAGCCCCACGGTTACCTCGCGCAGTTCCTCGATCAGGGTACTGTATTTTTCTTTTTCCCCTTGCTCATTTCCCCATCCCGGGGCATCATAAAAAGACTTGAGCATGGCCACCGGCACGTTATCATCCTGATTGCCCTTTCCCCACTTTACAATTTTTTCACCATTCTGGTTAAGCGAATCTGAATAATATTCAGGGTTTGTTGGTACGAGCAGTTTATTAAAATCCACTGAAAAGTTCATGGAATTATAGGGATCCAGTTCAATGGCCAGGTTTGTTCCCAGTCGCATGTTGGTGGGGATAAAAATTTCAGATTCTGAATATTCGATTTTGTTCCCGACATTCGAGATATTTAAACCGATAGCCAGCTCGGCATCCTTGTTATCAATTTTCAGGCTGTTCCGGTAATAAGAAGCCACGTCCACGGCTACTGACATGCCGGGCCGTGTTTCCGTGCCCCCGCTAGATGGTGCCCCGCCCGAGAGGTCTGAATAAATGTACCGGAAGGCAATTGCACTTGAGAAGTTACTGGTGAATACCCTGGAATAAGCCGCGTCAATCGCGAATTCATTCGGGTTACCAGGCCTGATTTCTGTACCATCAGTCCTTGTATACGTGATTTCGCCCAGGGAAAAATACAGTAGTGAGGCAGCTAAGGTTTGGTATTTATCAATTTTCTTGTAACCTGTCAAGTATGCCAGGTTAATGTCATTTACCAGTTGCCTGAGCCATGGGGTGTAAGATAGGCCCCCGCCAATATCCCCTTCGATAAAGGCATATTTTGCCGGGTTCCAGTGCATGGAGTTGATATCGGGCGAGGTGGCCACGCCCACGTCGCCCATGGCCCCGGCACGGGAATCGGGGGCAATGGTCAAGAAGGGCACGGCTGTTTGGATATTGTTTAATTCCCCCCCCGCTAATTCCCCTTCATTTAATTCTTGTCCCTGGAGGACCGCTGCTAGCATGCAGCTTACAATGATTAATAAAAAGCTTTTTTTCATTCTAAAAATACTCATCCAATGATTATGTAAGTGTGCAAAATTATTTAAATTGATAAATTATCCCAATTTATTTTAAGATAACGAGTTTTTCGTATTTTTCGGCCACCTGGTTATCTTGGCCCCTGAGTTTTACCCGGTAAATATATACCCCGCGGCCAATCTGGTCGCCAAAATCGTCCAGCCCGTCCCAGTAGAAGGGGCCTTCCCTGAAACCCGTTGAACTTAACGTGGTTTCAATGCTTTTCACGAGCTTGCCCGATACCGTGAAAACCTGGATGAGCAAGTCTAGTTCTTCGCCCGGGTGGTTGTGTTCGAAATAAAAGGCCGTGCGTTCGGTAAACGGGTTCGGGTAATTCAAGACCCTTTTCAAGGCCAGTTTGGCTGATTCGGCCACCACGAACTCCGTGTATTGTTCGCTCGAGTTGTTCACGATGTCCCAAACTTTTAGTTTTAAACTATGGTTCCCTGGCTTTAAATCAGACAAGCGGTATTTCACCTTGCCACTTTTATAAGTGTTCAGGTCTGCCTCGTAATAGTCATTTAAAACGTGAACGTTATTGGTATTATTGTCTAGTATGGCGGTAATGTCATGACCAATTCCGTTGCCCGAGGTGTTTATCCCGTTGCTGTCTTTTACCACGGCGTAAATATAGGGGCTTTCATCGGTTATGCCCCCGTACACGAAGTTTTCATCGTTCATGTATAATTCAATTTCCGGGCCAGTTGAATCGTTCAATTCCCCTTCCGCCGAACCGCCAATGGTAAGGGTGTCCATGTAACCGCAAGCCTCTTCCTGGTTGCCTACCCCATAATAACTGACCTTGCCGGGGCCAAATTGGTAGGAAATATCCTTGGGCAGGATGAATTCGAAGGAAAACCTTCCGTTTTTCACGCTTGCTTTTCCCTTGTAAAGGATGCTATTCCTGATTTTAAACTGAAAGGCAGTGCCCCCGTCATTTTGCAAGGTGGTTATTTCGCTGGGCTTATCAAACACGGTAGGGTAAAGTATGCCATTAAAACGTTTAAAACTTTGCCCGTTTTGATTTTCTAAATGACCTGATACCCGTGTTATTGATAAAGCTTTCAAGGTATCAGAAAAGGAAGAAACCGGAATGCCATTAATGGAATCGGTAATCACTTTATGCTTGGGATAAGTTAGCTGTACGGCGGGATCCCCGAGCAAGGTAAAGTTTCTTTTGTTAATGCTTTTGGCAGATTGGTTCTTGGTAAGGCGCGTTATATCGCCCAGCCTGTATGGATAAGGGCTGTTATCATTTTCAAACACGACCTTGTAAAAATTTAAATTTAGGTCAAAATTCAAATGTGCATATACTACCCTCGTGGTAGTTAACAAGGCAATACCGCCGCCACCATGGTTCAAGAGTACCTTTTCCCCGGCCGAGGTCCTTTCCATATCGTCAAACCGGCTGAATTCACAGGTCGCCGTCACGAATAGTGGCAGCTTGTCCATGTTGTCCCAGGAATTGATCTCGTCGACCCCAAGTATTTGCTCGTGTGCCAGTCCCAATTCACCGCCATGGCCGGTGTAGTTCATGATCAAGGCACCTTTTCGCACCTGGTTGTTGATGGATTGGTTTACATCCGGGTATTTCTCGCCAACGGAGGTGGAAACTTGAGGAAAGGCATCCAGGAATATTTTATTGATGTTGAATACCGGGTACTTATTTTGCACGTATTGCGCCAGGTCGTTGGCTTGTTTCATGTGGGTGTTCCCGTCTTCGTCATCACCAATAAAACAAAGTTGGTTTCTCCAATCGCTTTTCACGCTTTCTTGATGATATGCAATGACCTTGTCTACCATGTTTGATGCCTCGTTTGCACCGGACACCGGAAAGCGCCCGATTCCAATGTCCACGAGCCCGTCTTTAACATCTTCCCCTTCATCAAGCAAGCCAAAAAAATCATCTGTCACGTAAGAACCTGCATAATCCAGTGAATTGCTTGACTGATAGGTAGGGATAAAGTTGGTATTGCCCGGGTCATCGGTTTTGTTATCGTAAGAGCCGTCACCAAATAACAACAGGTATTTTAACCCGCTTGTTTCGTCCGCCCCCCGGTCGTATAACATTTTCATGTAGTCGCGAATGGCCCCGGCACTCGGTTTGCCCGATGAAAACTCATTGTATACCTCCACGGTAGTAACCACAGCAACTTTTAGCTGGTGGTTTTTCTCGTGAAAATCGCCTAAGCGTTCAGCTTCTTTTAAAAAATCCGGATGGGAAACGATCACGTAATCTAGGTTTTCATGTGAATGAAGGTTTTGATTTTCAATTTCCCCCAGGATTTTCGGTTTTTTAAAACCTGAACCTGGGAAAGCAATAAATTCTCTCAGGGTTTCGGTCTGTAATTGAAACGAGAGCTTAGTGCCAATTTTTCTCGTGGCTATCTTTTTCACGTTGGTTATTTCAGTAATTTCCCAGACCTGTACACTTTCGTTGGCATTTTCCAGAAGAAACTGGCTGGTGTTGCCATTTCCTGCACTTCGCGTGTCCCTGAAAGCCAGGGTTTGACCTGGTGAAAATCGCAAGTCCCTACGGGCATTCACGGTAATGAAGTCAAGGTACCCTTTAGATTTGGCCTGGGGCTTACTATAATTTATATCAAGGATAAAAGTTGGGGTGTTCGCTGTGGCAGGGAAAACGGAGGTGCCAGGGTTGGCATAGGTTCCCGTGGTGGTACCATAGTTAGAGATGGAAGGTATAGTTAATTCCCCAACTTGTTTATTATTGATCAGGAAGGTAAATTTGCCATTTACTTCTGAATGGCTTATAGCTTTGATTTTAACCTTCAGGGAATCACTTGTGACAAGGTCCGGGAAATTAAATGGAAAAGAATAACTGGTGTTTAAATCAAATTCTTCACCATACCATTCCCTTCCCGAGCCAATCATGTTATAATAGTTTTCTTCATGGTACGCGTAATCATCAAAGCTGTTTACTTGCTTGTTATAGGGCAAGTCGCTGGATGAAAGGGTTTGTATTTTTTTTCCGGTGCCAACATCTGTGGTCAGGAAATAATATGATGCATTCGCGTAATCGTGCATATGATGTACAAACATGGCGTTTGCCGAATCGTATTTCCATGTTACCGGGCCTTCCGCGTAGAATAAAATGTAATCACCTTCCCCAAACGAATTGTCGCTTCCTTTCTCCATCCAAATGGCATTTTCTTTTAAATCATCTAATGTTTCCTGATGTGGCCCCCAGGGAATTTGTTTGCCGCCGTTCCCGAATAGCCTTATTTTCGATGGATCAGAAAACCCCATTTCTTTTATATCTTCATGGTTAAGCTTGTAAATACCGGATTCTTTGATTTCTATTTTTACCCACTTACCGGTGCTCAGCACGGAATTTCGCGTATATGCTTCTCGGGTTGTTTTTAGTTTTTTAACACTTTTTTCCTGAAGGTTTATAGAGAATTCTTCCAGGAGATATATTTTTCCATCTTCCCCTTCACGGACAGGGAGCATGTTGATGGAAATGTATTCCTGTTTTCGCCGGGTTTGGATTTTTACCTCGTGAATAAAGTTATTCGGGATTTTTTTGTTTTTTTCAAGGAAGGTTTGCCATTTTTCGCTGGCTTCTTTCCACTTTTGCCCTTCCAGGCGTGCATAAGGTTTTGAATGGCCCTGGATGGGGATTAGCTTGAAGTACCTTGGCAGGTTAGTTTCCATGTCTGGTTGTGCCTCTTCGAATGGTAGTATGCCAGGGCTTTCAGACCAGTTAATTTTGACGGGTTTACTGGTTTGGCCATAAGTGTAAGAGATGGCCATGCAGAAAAACATGAATGTGACAAGCCTGAAGGCAGGCCCGCCTTCAGGCCTGTACAATAATTTATAATCCATGTAAGTTTTATTAAAAAGTTCAACCACAAATGAACGAAAACTTTCGATAAAAAGTACAAAGCTTTTTAATAAACGCCCTGGTCAATGAAATATTGTTAATTTTGGCCCAAGCTTATAACTTGTATGCGAATAATTGTTGCAGCCATACTATTAATCCTTTTCATGGGGACATCCCGTGGGCAGGACCCATTGCCTTCTCAATTTTTCATGGATAAATTATATATTAATCCCGGTTTTGCCGGGACCACGAAAGAAAACAAGTATTTTCTTAATTACCAGGTACAAACAGTTGGTGCTGATGTGTTGTATTCTACCCTGAATGCAAGTTATGATAAATATTTTGATAAGATACGGGGGGGATTTGGCATTCATGTTCAATCTGATAGGGAAGGAAATGGGCTTTTGTCCCGGCAACGTATAGATAACATGTATGCATACCGGTTACAGCTTAACCCTATTGTTTATTTCACGGGAGGGATAGCAGCATCGGTGGTGCAGCGAAAGGTAAGTTATAATAATATGGTATTACCTAGTATGATGAACGATTACACCGGTGAAATTATATCCAACGGGGGTACATCCGCTGGCGAGGCAATTTATTTCATGGATTTTTCCGCTGGCATTACCGGTTTTCATGATAACAAGTATTTTGGTATTTCGGTACATCATTTAAACCAACCGGATGAATCTTTTAATAGCCAAGGGACAGCCAGGGTGAAAAGGAAATTTACTTTTTACGCGGGGGCAGATTTTGAGATAAAAAGGCGGGGACTTATACGTGAAATATTTATTTTATCGCCTCACCTTTTATACCAGTACCAGTATTCCCATTTGATTTGTTATGGCATGATGGGCCAAATACAAGGTTTTGCCGCGGGGGTTTTTTTTCGGCAAAACCTTCCTTTAGAATTTGATACCGGGACACTTTTGTTAGGTTTCATACAGCCTGGTTATGAACTTTTTTATAGTTATGATTTTAAATTCAGGAAGATTTTATATAACTTGCCCACAATTAATTCTCACGAAGTAACCTTTTTGATCAATTTCTAGTATAAAGACAACAGAACTTACAATAAAAATGGATTATTTAAGTTTTTTAGATTACACAGTTGTTTCAATTTAAAAAAAATTATATATTTGGTGTTAATTTCATGGAAAAAATATTCGTTATGAACCTAAAATTCAATGTTTTCATCTCATTCCTGGCAGTATTGTTTATTCTTTCTTCTTGTGGTGGGGGATCAAAAACTGCTTCAACAACAACCGGCTGGGATTATAATAATGTCGAACAAGGAGGGTTTGAATATATCCCGAACTACCAACAAGAAACCGGCCCCGGCCTCGTGTTCATCGAGGGTGGGACATATGTTATGGGGCGTACAAAACAAGATGTCATGGGAGATTGGAACAATCCTCCCCGCAGGGTGACGATTGCTTCTTTTTACATGGACGAGACCGAAATAAGAAATATTGATTACCGGGAATACCTGTTTTGGCTAAGCAGGGTATATGTTGATTACCCGGAAGTTCATGAAAATGCCCTGCCTGATACCATGGTTTGGCGTTCACCACTGGGATTTAATGAACCCTATGCTGAAACCTATTTCCGCCATCCAGCTTATAATGAATATCCAGTGGTAGGGGTAAACTGGCTTCAGGCAAATGATTATGCCCTATGGCGTACCGACAGGGTAAACGAACGGCTCCTTGTTGAAGCGGGCGCCCTGGAATGGGATCTTAACCAGGTGAACGAACAAAGTTTTAGCACGGAAGCATATCTTGCAGGACAATATGAAGGCCTGGTAAGTGATAATTTGCCAGCGGGCCCTGATGGAGAACCCCGCAGGATAAGGATGGAAGATGGGATTTTACTACCAAAATACCGTTTGCCAACCGAGGCAGAATGGGAATACGCCGCATTAGCATTACGGGGGAATACGTATGATGAAAGAATTTATGAACGAAGGATGTATCCTTGGGATGGCCATAACGTGAGGAATAGCGAAGGGTCTAACATGGGTAAGATGATGGCAAATTTCCGCCGTGGCAAAGGTGATTACATGGGCGTTGCCGGTTCCCTTAATGACAAGGCAGCAATCCCAGCTCCTGTAACATCTTATTGGCCTAATGATTATGGTCTTTATTGCATGGCTGGTAACGTGAATGAATGGGTATTGGACGTGTATCGCGCGCAGTCTTTTGAAGATTTTGAAGAATTTAGGCCATTTCGTGGGAACGTGTTTAAAACACTTGACCGGGATGCAAATGGAAACCCGCAAATTGACAGCCTTGGCCGTGTAAAATATCGTCCTATTACCGAAGAAGAGGCAACTGGTAAAAGAAATTATCAAAAAGCCGATTACAAGAATTACAAAGATGGAGACTGGCAATCCAGCATAGAATACGTGAATGAAAATGCGCCAAAAGGGCCCGGTTCTGAAAGAATGTACGGACGGGATCCTTCTAATGAGGCTGTTATTTCATTGATTAGTGACCGCTCCCGGGTGTACAAAGGGGGGTCTTGGAAAGATGGCGCATACTGGTTGAGCCCCGGGAACCGCAGGTTCCTGGATGAACGCGAGTCTACCAATGATATCGGTTTCCGTTGTGCGATGAATCGCGTGGGCAGTCCTCAAGGAAACTAATACAAAAATATTTTTAATCAAAAAACCTCATGCCCCGTGGCCATGAGGTTTTTTTTTAAATAATTGGCATGGAAGACATTGCTGCTCTTTATTCCTGTTTTTTGGAATTCCCTGAAATTGTTATAGATAGCCGCGAGGCCAAGCCCGGGTCAATATTTTTCGCGTTACGGGGAGAAACATTTGATGGTAACCAGTTTGCACCTGATGCTTTGCAATCCGGTTGCGCGTATGCAGTAGTAGATGATCCAGTTTACCGTGGAAAAGAAAAATTTATACTCGTGGACGATACCCTCGAGGCCTTGCAAGCAATGGCCCAATATCACCGGGAAGCGCTCGAAATACCTATTCTCGCGATAACGGGTTCTAACGGGAAAACCACTACCAAAGAACTGGTTGCGGCTGTCCTGTCCAGAAAGTATGCCACGGGCTTTACCAGGGGCAATTTTAATAACCATATTGGTGTACCCTTAACCCTTTTGCAATTTACCAAAAAAACAGAAATCGGTGTCGTGGAAATGGGCGCCAACCACCAGGGGGAAATCGCGGCCTTGTGCCAAATAGCCCGGCCCAATTACGGCTTGATTACCAACATTGGCCAGGCACATTTAGAAGGTTTTGGTTCTTTTAAAGGGGTAGTGAAGGCAAAATCGGAATTGTATCATTTTATAGCCCAGAATAAAGGGATGGCTTTTGTCCATGGCAACGATTCATTGCTGATGGCCCAAATTGAGAAACATGGTGTAAAAAATTATTACACATATGGAAAAGAGAAAATATTTGATTGCATGGGAATGCCCTATGACAACAGGCAGGGGGTGGTAGTATTTAGGGTAGGGGCAACGGGTAAAAACCTGATTAGCACGAAGCTGTATGGTGATTATAATTTTGATAATTGCCTGGCCGCGGTTTGCATCGGGTTGTATTTTGATATTCCTTTTGAAAAAATAAAAGAAGCCATAGAAGGTTACGTGCCTGCTAATAATCGTTCTCAAATCCTGGAGACAGGCAAAAACCGGATTGTCCTGGATGCCTATAACGCGAACCCTACCAGCATGGCCTCGGCCCTGGCTTATTTTTTATCCCTTCATAAAGAACCCAAGGCCGTTATCTTGGGCGACATGCTTGAACTTGGAGAATATGCCCGTGAAGAACACGGGAAAGTGCTTGATTTATTAATCGCGAATAAGGTAAAAACAGCTTACCTTGTTGGAAAAGAATTTAAGAAAATAGAAAAGGCCTATCCTTACACTTTCGTGGAGGGGACTGGCCAACTAAAAAGTTATTTAAAAGATAACCCTGTTAAAGGATATAATATTCTAATTAAAGGTTCCCGGGGCATTCAATTAGAAAGTTTAGTCGAGGTATTATAAAAAAAGGGGAAAATCATTTTTCCCCCTTGTATTCTTTAATCATGTCTATAAAGGTATCGAACAAGTACCCCGTGTCAGTTGGCCCACTGGATGCTTCCGGGTGAAATTGCGTGGAGAAAAACGGCTTTTTTTTGTTTTTCATACCTTCGTTGGTTTCATCGTTAATGTTCACGAAAAGGGGTTCCCATTCGCCTTTCAATGATTTATTGTCTAGCGCGTATCCATGGTTTTGGCTCGTGATATAAGATTTGCTCGTACCCACTTGTATCACGGGCTGGTTATGGCTGCGATGGCCAAATTTTAACTTGTAGGTATCACCGCCCGCGGCCAGCCCCATGAGCTGGTTGCCCAGGCATATGCCAAAAATAGGCTTGTCTTTTTTGTATTGTTCGCTAAGGTTGTTGATGGTTGCCCTGCATTTTTTTGGATCACCTGGTCCGTTTGAAATAAACAAACCATCAAAATCTTCCCTCGCGATGTCATGATCGTAGGGTACACGGATAACCGTGGTGTCCCGCTGTAAGAGGTTCCTGATGATGTTAAATTTCACACCACAGTCGATAAGCATTATCTTGTATTTTCCGTTACCGTATACCTCTTTTTCTTTTATTGACACTTGTTCCACGAGATTTTCCTGGTTCGGGTCATAGGTGTCAACATTCTGATCGTCCACGATAATCTTCCCAAGCATGGCCCCTTTTTCCCGCAGGTGTTTGGTCAAAGCCCTCGTGTCAATCCCGTAAATACCCGGGACCTGTTCTGAAATTAGCCAATCTGATAGGCTCTCGGCAGCATTCCAATGGTTGTATTTAAAGGAATAATCCGAGATAATCAACCCCGAGATATGGATACGGTCTGATTCGAAATGCTTGGATATACCATGTTCTTTTTCATCTGAAGGCACCCCGTAATTCCCTACCAATGGATAGGTTAATGCCAAGATTTGCCCCTTGTAGGATGGATCGGTCAGGCTTTCCGGATAACCGGTCATAGCCGTGTTAAAAACTACTTCCCCGGCTATGCTTTTCTCGTACCCGAAAGATTTTCCTTTTAGCTCTAAGCCGTCCTCTAAAACCAATTTAATGTTCATCCCGTTCTTCATGAATTTATTTTTTTGATAAAACGCTACAAAAATATAAAAAAATAGGATTATTTTCGGATAATTTGAATTTCGCCACCGGTTCCTAGTTTAATGATTGATGAAGCATTTTTGTTTGTTTGTTCTTCTTGGCGATATTTTACCGTGTAATCAACATTTTTTATGAGACCGGGATCAATATCTTTAAATTGTTGCGGGGCCGGCTGTCCCGAGAAATTCGCAGAAGTAGAAACGATTGGTTTTTTAAACCTTTCAACGAGTTTTTTAGAAAAAATTTCACGGCTAATCCTTATCGCGATGCTTCCATCCTGGGCAGGTAGGTTTTCGGCCAAATTTTTTGCCCCCGGCAACACGAGGGTCAAGGGCTTGTCGGCCGTTTCCAGTAATTCCCACGTTACTTCCGGGATTTCGTCAATATATCCTGGCAACCGGGCGTCCGTGTCAAACAGGATAATCATGCTTTTCGCACGGTCCCTTTTTTTTATTTGATAGATTTTATCTACCGCGTCCGGGTTTGTTGCATCACAGCCTAAACCCCAGATTGTATCGGTTGGGTATAAAATTATCCCTCCATTTTTTAATGCCCCGATTGCATTTTGTATGTCTTCTGTAATGTTGTTCATGAGGTTAATTCCTGGTAAAGTGCCATTAACTGGTTCGCGAGTTGTTGCTGATCATGTTTTTTTACCTGTAAATCCCCTTTTTTGATCATTTTTTGTCTAAGCTTGCTGTTTTTTAGTAATTTGTTTATAGACGCGGCGAGTTTTTCGATGTTTTCAGGATTAATAAAAATAGCGCCTGTTTTATCAATTTCTTTAAAATAGCTGGTTTCAGAAGTTATCACCGGGGTGTGCGATTGCAGGGCTTCCCAAACCAGGGTATTATACCCTTGATAAGATGAGGGGTAAATAAATATTTCCGCCATCTGGTAGAGGGCGGGTGCTTCTTCGAGCGCTATTTTTTGTATAAAATGTATATTCTCTATCAGGTGATTTGAAATATATTTCACGATTTGCTGAAGGTGCCCCGTGGGCTTGTCCACGATTATCGTCAGGGGGATATCGATCTTGTACTCGTGCAATGCCTTGATAATGTTAAGCAAATTGTTTCGGGCTTCGATGGCACCTGAAAAAAGAATAAAGCGATCCGGCAGCTTGTATTTTTCCCGTATTTTATTTTTAAATTCTTCTTCTATAACTTGGTTAAAGAAAGGATCGCAGCCCTCGTGCACCAACGCGATCTTGTTTTCGTCCTGGAAATGGTTTTGGACTAAATCGGCCTTTGTTTGTTCATTTAATACCACGATTTTATCGGCGCGATTGCAAATCTTTTGGATTTGTTCGGCTTGCAGGGCCATTTTTTCAGGGATCACGTTTTCCGGTTCACCAATAAAATCGGGCCAGTGAATGGTCACGACCCCTTTGATGCCAATGTCGGCTAAGCCCCCGGGCAGGTAATTTACCAGCCCGTGATACACCTGGATGCCATCTTTCTCGAGGCTTTTCACGATGCTGGTTTTGTGCCAGTATTCTTTTACCAATTTGTGGGGCAGGCCTTGAGGCTTGATGATGTTGGCCTGTGCCTCGTGGATAAGGTGGCTTTTGATAGCCCTTTTGGGGGTAAACAAGTAATACTCGTTGCCCGGGTGATATTGCAACATCATCTCGATTACATTCCGGCTATACTTGCCGTGTGCATCAAATTGGTTGAAAGCATACTTGGCGTCGAATCCAATTTTCACGAGGTTAAAATTAATTGTTTAATGTCCGCCATGGTAAAAGGTAAGGCACTACTAATTAAACGGCTACATTATAATCCCGTAAAGCATCATTAAGTGATGTTTTTAAATCGGTTGATTCTTTCCGTTGCCCGATAATCAGCGCACATGGCACGTTATAGTTCCCCGCGGGGAATTTTTTGATGAAGGAGCCCGGGATCACGACCGAGCGGGCTGGCACGATTCCCTTGTATTGTTTTGGCTCAGGATTTGTTACATCAATAATTTTGGTGGATTTTGTAATTACCACGTTCGCGCCCAAAACAGCTTCTTTTTCCACGTGCACGCCTTCCACGATAATACACCGTGAACCAATAAAAGCCCCGTCTTCAATTATCACGGGCGCGGCCTGGGGCGGTTCCAGTACACCACCGATGCCCACGCCACCGCTCAAGTGCACGTTTTGCCCGATTTGCGCGCATGAGCCTACCGTGGCCCAGGTGTCTACCATCGTGCCTGTTTTTACATACGCCCCAATGTTCACGAAAGAAGGCATCATGATAACCCCTTTTTCCAAAAATGAGCCATATCGGGCGATGGCATGGGGTACAACCCGTACCCCTTTGTCCTTGTACCCTTTTTTCAAGGCAATTTTATCATGAAATTCAAAGGGGCCAACCTCAATGGTTTCCATTTTTTGGATTGGAAAATAAAGCAATACGGCTTTTTTTACCCATTCGTTCACCACCCACTCGTTGGCACAGGTTGGTTCGGCAACCCGCAGTTCTCCTTTGTCGAGTAAATCAATAATATGCCTTACGGCATCTTGGGTTTCTTGTTTTTGAAGTTCTTCCCGGTCTTTCCAAGCTTTTTCTATAAGTGTTTTCGCTTCTTGTAACATTTTTCTTGTTTTAATTCAATGCAAGTATAATAAAAAGTTAGATTTTTCTAACCCCCATTATTCAAATAAAATATAACAGCTTACCGGGTAATGATCCGAGAACTTGACCCGGTGGGTGTTATATGCCCGGCTTTTCAATTCTTGGCTGTAAAAAATATAATCAATGCGGAAAGAAGGGAAAAATCCCGTGTAGGTATTGCCTGTCCAAAGGCCTGATTCAATGAAAGCGTCCTTTAGTTGCCCTTTCATCTTGTGATAAGTGTATGATACCGGGGTATCGTTAAAATCACCGCACACGATAACCGGGTAGGGCGAATCCTTGATGCTTTGGGAGATAATGTCTACTTGATCGGCCCGTTTGATAAAGGCGGTCCTAAGCTGGTAGGATAGATCTTTTATTTCTTTTAATTGTTTTTCTTCCCTCAAGTTAAGCTTGTTAAAAATGGCATAATTTTGTTTTTGCAGCTTGATGGATTGCAAATGGTTATTGTACACGCGCAGGGTATCATTGTCAAATTTAATGTCCGTGAAAATGCATAAATTAGAAGTACTGTCGAATAAAAAATATCCTTTCCGCACGATAGGGTACTTTGAAAAAGTAGCTATGCCATATTTTGCCCCTTCATCGGTCTCGAACAGGAAATGCTCGTGCGAGTAGTTGAGGAACCGGTGGGCATTTTTCCAATGGCCTGACTGGTACCTGTTTTCCGGGTTTATATAATATTCTTGTAGGCATAGGATATCCGGATCGTTTTGTTTCAAAAATAATGTTATGCTGTCAGTGGAAGAGGAATTGCCCGTCCAGTTGTACCGGTTAAACAAGCGGACATTGTAACTTGTAACATGAAGGTTTTTTTCTTGTTTAATGGTTGGGATATGGCTTTTTTCTTTCTTTTCAGCCGACAAAGGCAATTGAAAATGCGCTTTTATATAATTATAACCGATTAAAGTGATTGTTAAAGGAATAATAAATGCCCAATCCTTTCTGTATACCCAAATTACAAGTAAGATAATATTTCCTACCAGGGTAAACGGGTACACCAGACCGGCAAACGACAACAACAAAAAATCAGCCGGGCTCACGTGCACCGAGAGATATGCCAATAACATGCCCCCCGCGAAAAAATAGGTGATGTATAATAAGATGCCCCGTGTAATTTTTTTTAATTTCATGGGCTATAGGATGTTAATTTTTGCCACTCATTTTGAAAAGGATATCTTTTTCATGTTTCGAGAGGCTTTTGTAACCTGACAGGGCTATTTTATCCAGAATCTTGTCAATTTCTTCTTGTTCCTCTGCTTTCCTTTTATTGTATTCCATATCGGTGGCCTCTTTCTTATGGGTAACTTTCATCTTTTGTTTTGGTTTGAACCAGCTAAACACGGTATCGACAAATTTTCCAAAACCTTTGGTAATGTCTTCGCCACGGTTAATTTTTCGCGCGAAGAAATAGCCGAACAAGGCCCCGCCCAGGTGGGCAATATGCCCTCCCGCATTGCTTCCGGCAATACTTAAGATATCAAGCCCTACCACGAACAAGGCAATGTATTTTAGTTTTACCGGGCCAATAAATAATAGATTAAGGGTATAATCAGGCGTGTAAACCGAGATCGCGATCACGATTGCCAAAACGGCAGCCGAGGCCCCGAGGGCGAATGACACGGGGACAGCGGCCTGGAAAACCGGGAAAAGGTTAAATGCCAGGATGTATAGCCCGGCACCGGCCAATCCGCCAAGCAAGTACACGTTTAGCAAACTTTTCTCGCTAAGGTATTGCAAGAAGATTTTTCCAAACCAGTAAAGCCATAGAAGGTTAAATAATATATGCAAGAACCCCTCGTGCAAGAACATGTATGTGACCAAGGTCCATGGCCGGGTTATCAATTTTGCCAGGTCGGCAGGTACGGCCAACCAATGAACTGGATCAAAACCAGCGTTCACGTTAAACAAAAATAGGATAACCTTGAAAAGTTTTACTACCACGAAAACCCCAAGGTTGATATAAATTAATTTTGCCAGGCTATTGCCTTCTTTAAAGGAAGCTTTTATTTCTTCTGTTATCGTACCCATAGTTTGTTTATTAATAAAAATCCCTTCTGTTCATGTTCCAATACTTGATGAGGATGAAACCAAAAAGCATGCCACCCAGGTGCGCGAAATGTGCCACGTTGCTTCCTGGTTGGCTGAAACCAAGATACAGCTCCAGGGCGCCATACATGATGACAAAATACTTTGCTTTGATGGGGATGGGTGGGAACAGCAACATGAGCTGGGTATTGGGAAATAACATGCCAAACGCGAGCAATACCCCAAAAACAGCACCCGATGCCCCAACCGTCGGGATCATTTGCAACTGGTCCATGATGGAGTTCAGGTATTGCACGGATCGTTGCGCCAACATGGAGCTGGAAGGGTTGTTCGACCAGTTGGTGACGATCGAGTTAAACGTGGGGTCTTGTTGTATCCTGGATTGGTATCGTGAAAAATGCTCACTGATAAATTGGAGGAACCCATCCACGGAAGGCGTGTTCGCGTAAGCGGTAATTGCTTCTTGCAGGCTCGAGTATTCAAGCCATTGAACGAACAGGTGCAAACCCGCGGCCCCCAGGCCAGTGATGAAATAATAAATAAGAAAACGTTTACTTCCCCACACGGCCTCCAGTATTTTACCAAACATCCATAAGGCGAACATGTTAAAAAACAGGTGCATAAGCCCTCCGTGCATGAACATGTGCGTTACCAGTTGGTATGGCCTGAAAAGCTCTGAACCTGGATAATACAAGGCTAGTGCGCGGGTTAGATCAATGCCCAGGGTGCCCTTTAACACGTAATTGGCCAGTAATATTAATACATTAATAATAATCAGGTTTTTCACGACAGGGGGGACGTTTCCAAACCTGCCAGCATAATGTCCGTTCATAATACAATTTTTTTTGGCATTCTAAAATAGGTAAAAAATATTATAATTCAGGCCTCATTTGCTTTCCCCTATTGTTAAAAATTTTTTAGTTTTTTGTCTATCTCGTCTGTTTGGATAATGGCAATGACTGGTTTTCCCGATGGGGAGTAATTTGGTACCCCGCATGCAAATAGTTGGTCCACCAGTACCCGTGTTTCTTGCCCGTGCATTTTTTTCCCGCTTTTTATAGCGGCGGCCTTTGCCAGCGCGTAGGCTACCCGCTCGTGGGCCTCGGGAAGAATGTCCCGATCTGTTTCTTTCACGTTTTCAATAAACTGCCGGATTAATTCTACCGGGTCTTCTTGTGTTAATATGCCCGGGCAACCCTCTATGACGAAGGCTGTTTCGCCAAATTCACGGATATTAAAGCCCAGGGTGTTTAATTCCCCCATGATTTCCATCAAGATGGCCTTGTCACCGGGATTGATTTCAAAAGTTTTCGGGAAGAGGTTTTGTTGCGAAACGCCTTTGTGTTGCTGGAGGGATTGCATGAAGCGTTCGAACAATATCCGTTGGTGCGCCCGTCCCTGGTGGATGACCATTAAACCGGATTTGACCGGGGTAAGGATGTACTTGTTCTTGAATTGAAGCAGGTTTTCACCTTGCCCCACCGCCTGGGCAGGTTCGTTTTCGTTTATAGAAGACGGTTCAATGGTATGATTTTCTTCCCCCGGGTGTTCTTCGAAGCCCTTGTACAATTCTTGCCAGTTGTCAGGGGTTTTTTTGTTTTGCTGCCATGTCCCGTTTTGTTTTTGTCCTTGTTGAAAGGGGTTAAAACTCGTGTCTACTTCAATTTTCGGGGGTACAATTTCCTTGTTTTTATCAAAAACCGGGACGTTCACGTGCCGTTCGTTGTCAAATTCCAGTGAAGGGACAATATTGAACTTGCCCAAGGATTGCTTGAGGGAGGCTTGCAGGATTTGCCACAAGGCCCTTTCGTCTTCAAATTTTACCTCGGTTTTGGTGGGGTGGATGTTAATGTCAATAGTATCCGGATCCACATCAAAATAGAGGAAATAACAGGGGTTATAGTCTGATGGTAAAATTTTCTCGTAGGCGGCAGTAACAGCCTTGTGAAAATAGGGATGGCGCATGAACCGGTTGTTCACGAAAAAGAACTGATCCCCGAAGCGTTTTTTGGCCACCTCGGGTTTGCCCATGTAGCCCTTCACCTTGGCGATGGCCGTGTCGCTTTCCACGGGGATGAGATGTTGATTGATGGTTTTCCCGTAAAGGCCCACGATCCGTTTCCGGCGGTTTTCGGGCTTGAGTTTATAGATGCTATGGCCATCTAGTTGCATGGTGAGAGAAATACCTGGATTGGCCAGGGCTACCCGTTGAAATTCATTAATAATGTGTTTGAGTTCTGTATGGTTGGTTTTTAGAAATTTTCGACGGGCCGGTACGTTAAAAAACAGGTTTTTAATACAAAAATTACTGCCTGCCTGGCATTGCGCGGGTTCTTGGGCCAGTACTTCTGAACCCTGTATATGAAGGTAAGTGCCCAGTTCTTGATCATGCAGGCGGGTTTTTAATTCCACGTCGGCAATGGCGGCAACAGAGGCCAGGGCTTCGCCTCGGAATCCCATGGTACGTATAGCAAACAAGTCGTTGGCCGATTTGATCTTGGACGTGGCATGCCGTTCGAATGCCATCCTGGCATCCGTGTCTGACATCCCGCAACCATTGTCAATCACTTGTACCAGCGTTTTTCCGGCGTCTTTGATAATGAGTTTTATTTCTGTTGCCCCCGAGTCGATAGCGTTTTCCATAAGTTCTTTAACCACGGAAGCCGGGCGTTGTATAACTTCTCCGGCAGCAATTTGATTGGCAACGGAATCAGGTAACAGGTTTATAATATCTGCCATGGATAGCGGAAAAATTTGATTATTTTATTTGTTCGTTGGTTTAGGCAAAGAAAAGGTAATATGAAATAATGAACAATATAATAATAATTACAGCCAAACGAAGGTTTGAATACCTCTTCTCAAGCCTTTGCTTCTTGAAATAAGTGCCCATATGCCCTTTGATGTTGGGCACGTATGGTTGTTCACCCTCTTCTTTTATCCCCATTTCCCGTTTTATCTGCCGAATCCGTTTTTCCCTTTCCTCTGCCCGGGGGTCGTAATACCGGGGCATGTAAGTGAATTTATTGTAACGGGGCACCTTGAAAAATGATATTAATCCCATGATGATTTGTTTTTTGCAAAATTACAATAAACCTTTACAAATACTATACCGATCGACTATTCATTCTTAAAGCTACGGTTAATGGTGTATACGGCTATTATGGCATTTTTTTCGTGTACGTGCACGAAAAATTAGTGGATTTTGTAGATAATTCAATTGAATGTGTTATTTTTGTGACAAATTGAAGTCGTGTGCGTACACGGATGCTTTTTCATGCCCATGAACACGAGTAAAAGAAAAACCAGGATTAAAGATATAGCTGAATTAGCAGGAGTTTCCATGGGAACTGTTGACCGGGTATTGCATAAGCGGGGAGAAGTTTCAGAAGAAACCCGGCAAAAAGTTATGCAGGTGATTGAAAGATTGAACTATAAACCTAATATTTTTGCGCGGTCCCTGGCATTAAAAAAGCATTTTAGCTTGGCCTTTTTAATCCCGGATCACCGTGCTGACAATTTTTATTGGGAAGCACCCCGTAAGGGGATTGCAGGGGCCGCCGAGGAGATTAAAGATTTTAACACCTCGGTAAAAGCCTTTTATTTTGACATGAACCTTACAGCTTCTTTCACGGAACAATCCGAGAAACTTTTGGCTTATAATCCTGATGGGGTCTTGTTGGCTCCTGTTTCGCCCGGGCCTGCCAATGAATTTGTCCAAAAGCTCGAAAAATCCAGGATACCTTATGTATTTATCGATTCAAACCTGGAGGGGCAAGGCAACTTGGGTTATATTGGCCAAAACACATACCAGAGTGGCTATCTTGCTGCCCATTTGGCGGATTTTGGCTTGCGGGAGGATAGCCAGATTTTGATAGCGCAGATCGCGCGGCAAACAGGTTCCTCAAATTCATTGCTAAAAAGGGTTGAAGGTTTTCGCGATTATTTCAATAATAGAACTGCCCCTGGCAATGAACCGGTTCAACTGGATATCGCGCGAAACGAAATTGGCCTGGTTTACCAGGGCTTGGAAAAATATTTTTTCTCGGCGCCGAACAAAACAGGGGCTATATTTGTCCCAAATTCAAAGGTTTACATGGTAGCCAGGTATTTGGAAGAATCCCGACGGGAAGATGTTACCCTTGTGGGCTATGACTTGTTAAAGGAAAGCGTTCATTATTTAAAAAATGGCACTATTGATTTTTTGATCGCTCAAAACCCTGAAGAACAAGGCTTCCTGGGTATCATGGCCTTGTTTAATTACCTGGTGATGGAACGTGTGCCAAAAAA